>JAGTUW010000068.1 GCA_018224345.1 Bacteroidota bacterium | reverse complement strand
TTTTGTGGTTTTTTCTTCTTTCAACTTTCAGACACGAAGGCACGAAGGCACGAAGCACACCAGGAGCTTTCGAACGCTTATTACGGAATAAGGAGCGCTCTGAAACCCTTTTCCTGCTTCTTATTCGTGTTTTAGTGATTTTGTGGTTTTTTCTTACCGCCCGGTCATCGGACACGACATCCGTTCCGGATCACATCAACTGCAACCCCCGATCCGCAATCGGCTGAAAGAGCCGATCCTGAATTATTCGGTATTTTTCAAATTCGCTGTCGGAAAAGATTTTTTTCAGGTGTTCATTCACCGTGCGCACGTTCACGTCGTAGAGCACGCCCATCATCTTTTGGGATAGCCAGATGTTTTCATCCGCGTAAACCGCCTCAACACCGCCTTGGCCGCTTGCAGCAACGAAGGTCAGATATTCAGCCGCCGCCACTTGGTGGATTCGCCAGACTCATCAAGCAGACTGTTTGTCTGGAAATAACGACTGATGTCTGTTCCTGATCCGGCTTCGCCAGGCACTTTGGCAATGGCCTCAACTGTACCCGGATCAAAAGGAGGGTGTGCACTCATTCTTCAATCCCCTCAAGCAAGGCCGCGATCTCTTCCGGCTGGGGCAATTGCCCCCTCAGTTCCCTGGGCAGTGTCATGATGGCGAGATTGTGAGCCCAGGCAATTTCTCCAACCAGTGGTTGGAGTTTTTCATGGCCACTGTATTCCAGATAAAACTGGCGCATGTACCATAGGTTCTGCACCGAAAAACCGGCGACTCCGGGAAACTCCCGCCGCAAGTCTGCAGACAGATTTTCCACGACCGACCTGCCCCATCCGGACTTTTCCTGACGTTCGGCGATCATCCGCCCGATTGGTAACGCTACCCGAAAATTGACCACCTCCGATGACCGAAAACTGTCCACCCTTGGTGGTTGAACAACACGTTCATTCAGGTTTTCCGAAACCCATTTCGTGCTCCTTATTCGTGTTTTAGTGATTTTGTGGTTTTTTCTTCTTTCAACTTTCAGACACAAAGTCACGAAGTCACGAAGCACACCAGGAGCTTTCGAACGCTTATTACGAAATAAGGAGCGCTCTGAAACCCTTTTCGTGCTCCTTATTCGTGTTTTAGTGATTTTGTGGTTTTTTCTTCTTTCAACTTTCAGACACAAAGGCACGAAGTCACGAAGTCACGAAGCACACCAGGAGCTTTCGAACGCTTATTACGGAATAAGGAGCGCTCTGAAACCCTTTTCGTGCTCCTTATTCGTGTTTTAGTGATTTTGTGGTTTTTTCTTGCCGCCCGGTCATCGGACCCGACATCCGTTCCGGATCACATCAACTGCAACCCCCGATCCGAAATTGGCTGGTGGAGATGGGGGGAATCGAACCCCCGTCCGAAAAGCAGAACCTGCAACTTGCTACGCTCATAGTCCGTCTTTTAAGTTTCGCATTCTGACTACCCGACGGACAGGATGTGTCTGAATGCTAGTTCGAAGAAGTGTTTCGGCCTCCGCCTCGAACGCTTGGAGTGCCTAGCCCACCTGTTGCGACGTCCTACCCCTCAGCCGGCGGGCGAGCCTCCGGGGGGACGTGACGGTCAATTAAGCCGCCAGTGCGTAATCGTAGTTGGCAGTTATACCAATTGACACAGGATTAACGTGCTTGCGTCAGGCACGGAACGCGTTTGCATGACCCCGACTTCCCGTCGAAACCATTGCATCCCCAATACATCTATCAAAATACATATTCGCCGTGCTTGTCGCAATGCATGAATTACTCTCTCCCCGGGCAATAAACTCACAGCGATAATCACTTCCACGGGTTTGCTCCCGCGGCGTATCCGTGGAAGTCGAGTCAATACAATCGGTAGTCGAAAAACCCTGATCGAAAAAATCCTGAATCGGTACAATCCGCAATCGAGATAATCCGAAGCTAATATTTGACATTTGACTCCGGAATGCTGATCTTTCCGCGGCAAATGATCATCGATAAAAAAGGTAACTGATCATGAAGCTGCTTCAGCGTCTCACCATCACCGCATGTCTGATCCTTGTGTTTTTCAACACACCGGCGATCGCCCAACCCTATTCATTTCCTGTCTGCCTCGGAGATGCCTCTTCCTGGCACATGCAGGTGCGGGATCCGAATCGCACCTTCTACACGCCTCCGCTGATTCAAACCATGAGTGTGGACAGGGATACGCTGGCGTACGGGAAGACGTATTTCCATGCGAACTTCCCGGAACAACTGAGTCTGCCGGCCATCTGGGTGCGAAGTGACTCCATGGGACTGCATTATCTCACTGCTGCAGGCGACTCCCTTCTCTTTCCGGCAACCGAGCAAATCGGCACGCCGGTTCTGGGTGGAGAAATCACGAATACGCTGACAGTCAACACCATGTCCGGAAAGACACGCGCATACAGAATAGCAAGAGTCGACAGCACGATTACACGTACCTGGATAGTTGCCGACGGTATCGGAGTCTGGGGCTTCATGTCATGGGAAGAGGACAACAATGAAAACGTTTACTGCCGCTTCCTCTCCGGCCGACGTTGCGGTCAGGGACCTGCCGGTGATCCCATTGCCATCGATGTGCCGTTAGGTGCCGGCGACATTCTTGTCCGTTCCCGGGAAGACGGCCCGTCGATCATAGAAAGCGCGCGCAACTCGATGTATGGTCCATACTGGGTCGGGCTCCCTGCATCATCCGCACTCTGGTTCGAGAAGCGCAGTTTTTCCGTCACGATAAATACCGATTGCAACGTGCTATATGAGCCTCAGGACTTCATGGGTTCAGCACGCGAGAGCGAGTACTACCCTGCATACATTCCCGCAAGCGACACCATCTTGCTTGATGGAAATCAGTGGTCCGTCGAAAGAAGGTTCGATACCACAGTATTCTCGCAACCAGTCCGGGCATTCGCAATTCGGGGAGAGACACGCTGGGGAGAGTTTGTCCGCATCATCGCGGAGAAATTCGGCGTTGTTCGTGAGATTGCAATGTCAAGCGGTTACTATTCATCCACGACGGCATTGGCCAGCGCCGTCGTCAACGGCGTTGCGTACAACCGCAATACCGAACGCCACAGATTTTTTCCGATATGCAGCAACAGCATCTACGAATATCGAATGTTCCGTTCTCCGGATGAGACTGTCGCTCGCACAACGCTGACGCGTGATACAGTGGTTGACGGACAGACATTCACGTTTTTCAGACTCCCCGGTATACCATACAAACCCGGGCAACCGTCCGAAAAAAGCCTTGTCAGTGGCTGGTTCCGTGAGACGGAGGAAGGAATCTACTCGATCGATTCGACGCTCGCCTACCCGTTTGCTGCCGATCTCGGTGATATCACACACTCAGGTATTGTGACCGGTATCAACCAGCAGGTGTTCGGAAATGAAAGCAGATACGTGCTTGTCACTTCTGATCGTGGATATCACTATGACCGGAGCGACACCCTTGTGGAAGGCGTAGGTCCGATCTTCTCCCGGGATTCTCGTCTCTTCGAAGGCGGTTTTCGCTGGGAACTCATCGGTGCGATCATCTGTGGCGAACCATGGGGCATCCCTCTCGCCGTATCGGAAACACCGCTCCCTCCGGAACAAGCCGCTATGCAGCTCTATCCCAATCCAGTGCCACTGGAGAGTGCCGTCATCCACGTCAGCGTCACCGGCATCAGGGGTGACAAATTGCAACTGTCGTTGCACGATCTCCTCGGCAGAGAATGCCGGAATCACCATCTGGAATACGCGCCACCAGGAAGCGACTACACGTTGACTCTCGGGAATCTGCCTGCGGGCATGTACGTGCTTCGTCTGCAAACCGACAGGTCGACAGTGTCGAAAAATCTGCTCCTGCTGCGGTGATACTCCCCTGCTGATCATCAGCCGTGCCGGTGAATATCGCATTATTTGCATATAGCCCGTCGACCGTACCGACATGCGCCGCTTTATTTGCAATGAACCGTCAACCATGCCGGTGAATACGGCCTTATTTGCATAAAGCCCATCGACCGTAGCGGAATGCGCCGCTTTATTTGCAATTATCCGTCCGCCGTGCCGGTAACTACCGCGTTATTTGGATATAACAGGTTAATAGAAAATCTGAAACGGACGCAAATTCCGCTTCATCGACATTTTAATTGAAGAAGTTCC
This sequence comes from Bacteroidota bacterium, assembly GCA_018224345.1. Classification (GTDB taxonomy): domain Bacteria; phylum Bacteroidota; class Ignavibacteria; order SZUA-365; family SZUA-365; genus SZUA-365. The sequence continues at coordinate 13,857 of JAGTUW010000068.1, read as the reverse complement.
TCTCGATCTGCGTTTGCTTCCACGGCGGTATATTTCAGACAGTCCGCAATCAAAACAATCCACAATCGGGAAAACCCACATTCCAGAAAATACCGCTTGACTTCAGACGGACAGTTCGTGTATTTTCCAGTAATACAGAAGTGGAGAGAAAGATCAGGGCTTTTGGTCCTGCGGAACACAATCAGGATACCGAAGAGTGAGAATTATCGAAAACATCAATTCTTTGCTGGGCGACGATCTGAAGGCCACCATCCATTCCGGGGCCAAGAAGAATGAAGGATGAAAAGCAGCTGATGGACTTGCTGAGCCGTTTGATCAATGACTGGGAAAGCGAGGTAGTCGAGTTCAAGCAGGCGGGCAATGAGTACAAGACGGATAAGATTGGTGCGTATTTTTCAGCGTTGGCCAACGAAGCAAACCTTCTGGGCTTGGAGAAGGCATGGCTGGTTTTCGGTGTTAGTGACAAGACGAGAAAGATTGTTGGTAGCGACTACCGTCCGGAACCTGAGCGTCTGCAAAGCACCAAAATGCAAATGGCTGAGAATTCGGAACCCAGCGTCACGTTCCGAAACATTCATGAACTTCTCCACTCTGACGGTCGGGTGATTCTTTTTGAAATCCCGGCAGCTCCCCGAGGTTTACCCATTGCCTGGAAGGGGCATTATTACGCCCGCGCGGGTGAAAGCCTGACTCATTTGGGGCTGGATAAGCTTGATGAAATACGTCAGCAGACACAAGCGTCGGATTGGTCGGCCCAGCTTGTTCCACAGGCGGCCATCGACAATCTGGATCAGCACGCTTTGCAAAAAGCCCGTGATTCTTATGCAAGGAAGTACTCGAATCGCTTTTCGGCAGAGGAGGTCATGATGTGGCCTTTGGCAACCTTTCTGGATCGTGCCCGACTGACCTATGACGGTAAGATTACCCGCACAGCGCTGCTTCTGCTCGGGAAAGCGGAGTCGGCCCATCTTTTGTCACCGCATCCGGCACAGATGACCTGGAAGCTTGAGGGACCAGAGCGGGCCTATGAACACTTCGGGCCCCCGTTTCTGCTGAATACGTCGGCGCTGTATCAGAAAATTCGTAATATTCAGCTTCGTATCCTTCCCGAAGATCAGTTGCTGGCCGTTGAAGTGTCCAAGTACGACCAACGCATTTTCCTTGAGGCCCTGCACAACTGCATTGCCCACCAGGACTACACGCGAAACGGGCGAATCGTCGTCACGGAAACTCCGGATCGTCTGATCTTCGATAACGAGGGATCGTTCTTCGAAGGTCATCCCGAAGATTACGTAACTGGCGAAAAGACACCCCGGCGTTATCGCAACCCATTCCTTACCCAAGCCATGGCGGAACTGAACATGATCGATACGATGGGGTATGGCATTCACTCCATCCATGTCGGACAGGCGCGTCGCTATTTCCCGATGCCGGACTATGATTTGAGCAACGCAACTGCAGTCCGGATGATCGTTTACGGCAGCGTGGTCGATCCGGCATACAGTCGGATGCTGATTCAAAAGACTGATTTACCTCTTGATGAAATCCTCGCACTGGATCGTGTGCAAAAACGTCTGCCGTTGACTGACACCATGATCAAGCGTCTTCGCCGGGATGGCCTTATTGAAGGAAGGAAACCAAATCTGCATGTCTCCGCCTCGGTGGCGAAAGTTACGGCAAGCAAGGCCGACTACATCCGGACCCGTGCGCAGGATGATGACTTCTACTGCAAACTGATTGCTGATTACCTGAAGAAATTCGGAAAGGCCTCCCGGGATGAAATTGACAAACTGCTGAAGGACAAGCTGAGCGATGCACTCGATGCGACCCAAAAATCAAACAAAATAGCCAATTTGCTTACCAAAATGCGCAGAAATGGATTGATTGTCAATCGTGGCTCCCGAACTGCCCCTGAATGGTACCTTGCAGAAAGAATGCAGAAAGAAAACGGAGGTCTGCAGAAAGAAAGCAGAAAGATCACGGGTGACGACACATGAAACTGAAGTTCAAAGTCCAGGCCTATCAGACCAACGTGGTTGATTCCGTGGTGGATGGCCCCCACGGCTCAGGTCAAAATGACCGCTCCCGTCATTGCATCGGACATGCCAGCCTCATAATGTGTTTTGATGATGGCTGCTGCCGCGGAGCTTCAGCATCCACACGAAAAACGCGACAGGCAACGTCATCATTGCAGCGAGCACGAGACCGACGAGCAGGTCCATGAACAGCCAGGTATACAATCCGAAGCCTGCCATCACTCCCCCCATCGCGATCAGCGTGATCATGCGCCCTTTCCCTGTCTTCCCGGCGCTCATGCGCAACTGCGCGACAAAGGGGGAATCACCGCTCGCGCGATAGCGCTGAAGCGATGCGACGTCCGTCTGCAGAGAATGCCGTTTTCGCTCGTGGGAAAAGCGTGCAAGCGGCAAGACAAACAGTCCGTAACCGAGCGCCCAGGCACTCATCCCGGACCAGAAGGTTGTGAATACGTTATCGCCCATCCCCGGAAACATCTGGTCACGAAGAAAAATCCAAGCACCGTAGAAAACACCAAACAAAAGTCCTTCGGGAATACCAACGTCGACTTTCCGACGCAAGGACAACCCCGCGGCTATGAGACCTCCGAATATGCCTGCAACTAATAGGAAGGTGACAGGGACAGGGTATACGATCACAGCCGCAACAAGACTCACAGCCGAAACTGCCACGATGACGGCCGCGACTTTCCGTGTCTTGCGTATACGCTGCTCGACATCCCCTGAGGAAGAATCTCCAGAGTCGCCGGTCTGAACGGTCTTCGTATACTCCATTGCCCACTCCGTCATCATTGGATAATGTCCTACGGAACATAGCGACACCGGACGAGAGAGTCAAGCTGCTGCCTCCTGATGCCAGGAGCCCCTGTTACCTCAAAAATAAATCCTGCCCTGAGACAGGAGGTCATTGCCTGAAAATCCGATCGTACCATGGGTGACCTGTCGTCTCGACTGGTCCATTCCCGGGGTCGGTCTCCACCAGGCAGCCGTGAACTCGATTTTCCTCTCCACTCTCCCCCCAACAATGATTGCACCAGCACTGGCACGCACCGTGGTGTCCGCTCTCCGGTGCCGGGGTGCAATCGTATGCCCGGGCAGGCAGCTCTACACCTGGGGTTCATGTCTTGCTTCCAATCGGGTAAGATCCAATTTTGAGGCAACGACCCTGGACTGAAAGCGCCCTGGTAAGATTATTTATGAGTCAATGCGGAGTCAACGCGTGGCTGCACACATTGCTTGCTTTGACCACCTGCATGTTGTATATTTTTGCATCGCGGTACAGGATAATCATGTCTTTATTGATCCTGCGGAGGACTTCTGTGCTATTCAATAATGCAATATCCATTCCACGCCACTGTACGATCGTAGCGGTCGTACTCCTCCTCTCCATGTTTTCCTGGCCGGACGGCGTCGTTGCGCAACCGAAGAGAATGGCAGGACTGTTTTTCGGCAGTGACGAAGCGGAACTGCATGTGACGCTGCATGGGCTTCTCGACACGACGGTGCGAAAGAGCGTCCATTCCTTCGGAGCAGTATACGAGATCCCGCTGTCCGGGGATGTTACTCTTGCCTTCATGCCGCAGATCAGCGAGGTAATTGATTTGAGTGGGGGGCTTTACTCCGGCTTGGGGCAGGCCCCGAACAGACAGAGAATTCAAGTCTGGATGCCGAAGGTCTACGCCCTCGAATTGCCGGCGAGCCTTCGTGCAGGAACCCGATGGAAAAATCTGAATCCATATGTATCTGCCGGCGTGTTTCTCGGCTATACATTCCGCAGCGAGGTCGAGTATTATCTGGTGGATTTTCCGGACAGACATGAACAACGTGACCTGGATCTCCTCCTCTTCATACCGTTCTCGCGCTTCTACATGGGAGTGCAACTCGGAGCCGGTATCCGGCTGGACATCTTTCGCAACGTCTCGTTATGGGGGGACTGGACGTTGATGAAGCATCTGGCGGCTCCGGTTGATTCCGACCTGCTCACTGTGGAGGCGCCGTTACGGGGGCTGTGGCACATCGGTGTACTCTTCACCCTTGATGGAGGTGATAAATGAGGCTCATCTTTCCTCTATTGTTGCAAGTAGCGCTGCTCATGCCCTGGCAGAACGCTGACTCCCAGAATCTCCGGCTGGGCATCGGCAGTCAGGTACGCCCCGAACCTCTCGATGTCACGGTCCTTGGATTCGAAAAACAATCTTCCAACAGAGACAACATCAATCTCATCATCGCAGCAGAGATAGATGTCACCTCCCGCCTGATATTGGGCCTCGCTATGCGCACGCGTGAATCACGATCCTTCATCCGGCAGATCGATCCCTCCGGAAACGATATCGGGTACAGCAACCCACAGTTCTCGGAGCAACCGTATTACCAGACAGTGTTCTCCTCACGTCGCGGTTATGAAATCCCGATATCGCTCCGTTATCGACTGATCAAAGCTTCGCTGATGCCCTATCTCTCGGCTGAATACAGTCTCGGATATCTGAAGGACGAAGGCCAGGCTGCAAGTTACCTCGTTGAGGAGCGAAAACAACGTATCTCGGAAGTGCAGCTCGCCAGGGTGGGAGCAAGGATTAACAGCATGACGCTCGGGGTGGGGGTGGAAGCACGGGTGAATTCATGGTTCAGCTTCCTCGTCGATTTCGGCTGGAGACATACCTTCACGGCGTTAGTGGATGCAGAGTTCATGCACGCGCACGAAACGGATGTGCTGGCCGGAAAATTGCTGCTGCAGTTCGGGATATTCAACAATGCGGTCAAGTAACACCTTGCACGATTGACCACTCTCGCACAGACTGCAATACAGGCTTTCCGGTGAAATCGTCATCGAAACCATGCTGCTGACTTGCGGCGACAGCAGATTGCCCTGTGCGGTTGCACCATTGAAGTTTCTGCCCTATTTTTCAAATATCAACGGAACGTTGTGCGCAGGGTTTTCGAACTGTCACACATGCCAGACGAAACAGACGGGAGATCACTGACTGCCGTCCACAAATCAGCCATCACCCGGCAGTTCCGCACAATATCATCGGCTGCATCGGGGAAAGGACATCCCGCCCTCCTCAACGACAGCGGCGGACACGCCTCCCGATGCATGAGCTGAAACCCCGGAAATCCCGAAGCATCCTACGATGGTACATAAATACAGAACGTTCGTGTGAATCCGTGAATATCCGCAACAGGAAATAACGCTGATCGCTCAACCCGGCAACAACAACGTCTGAATACAAGTTAATTTTCATCATAATTGTATGTTGACCCAACAAAAGGAGAACAATATGTCAACTGAATCGAAATGTCCGGTCACCGGAATGCATGGCGGCAGAACGACCGTCGGTATGCAATCGAACAGGGATTGGTGGCCCGATCGACTGAATCTGAAAATCCTCAGCCAGCATTCCGAAAAAGTCGATCCCATGGATGAGAAATTCAACTATGCCGAGGAATTCAAGAAGCTCGATCTCGCCGCAGTAAAAAAGGATCTCTACGCGCTGATGACGGATTCGCAGGACTGGTGGCCCGCAGATTTCGGCCACTACGGCGGACTGTTCATCCGCATGGCCTGGCACAGTGCGGGCACCTACCGCATCGCCGACGGACGCGGCGGCGGCGGGGCGGGCAATCTGCGCTTTGCGCCGGTCAACAGCTGGCCTGACAACGGCAACCTCGACAAGGCACGCCGTCTGCTCTGGCCCATAAAGAAAAAATACGGCAAACAACTCTCCTGGTCCGATCTTATCATCCTGACCGGCAACTGCGCGCTGGAATCGATGGGCTTCAAGACCTTCGGCTTCGCCGGCGGACGGGAGGATATCTGGGAGCCGGAAGAGGATATCAACTGGGGCGTGGAGGCCGAGTGGCTCGGTGACAAACGCTATAAAGGCGACCGCGAACTGGACAATCCCCTCGCCGCTGTGCAGATGGGACTGATTTATGTCAATCCCGAAGGTCCGAACGGTGTACCCGATCCTGTCGCTTCAGGACGCGACGTGCGCGAAACGTTCGCGCGCATGGCAATGAATGACGAAGAAACCGTCGCACTCACGGCGGGCGGGCATACCTTCGGCAAATGCCACGGCGCCGGTGATCCCGGGCTCGTGGGACCGGAACCCGAAGCCGCTCCTCTCGAACAGATGGGCCTCGGCTGGAAAAACAGTTTCGGTACAGGCAAGGGTGCCGACACGACGACCAGCGGCATCGAAGGCGCCTGGAAACCCAATCCGACAAAATGGGATATGGGCTATTTCGATATGCTCTTCGGATATGAATATGAAAAAGTGAAAAGTCCCGCTGGTGCATGGCAATGGCTGGCCAAGGACGTGCGCGAGGAACACATGATTCCCGATGCTCACGACCCGAATAAAAAACATCGTCCGATGATGACCACTGCAGATCTCTCCCTGCGCTATGACCCTATCTACGAACCGATCTCCCGCCGCTTCCACAAGGATCCGGAAGCCTTTGCCGATGCCTTCGCCCGTGCCTGGTACAAATTGACGCATCGTGACATGGGTCCGGTGACCCGCTACCTCGGTCCCGAAGTGCCGAAAGAAGAACTGATCTGGCAGGACCCCGTACCTGCAGTGGATCATGAACTCATTGACGCAGAGGATATCAAAGCGCTGAAAAAAACACTTCTGGACTCCGGCCTGTCACCAAAGCAATTGCTGATGACCGCCTGGGGCGCAGCAGCGATCTACCGCGATTCCGACAAACGCGGAGGCGCCAACGGTGCACGCATCCGCCTCGCACCGCAAAAGGACTGGGAAGTGAATCAGCCGAAAGAACTGGCTACGGTTCTCGAAAAGCTTGAGACTGCGCAGAACTCCTTCAACAAGGCCCAGAAAGGCAACAAGAAAGTTTCACTTGCCGACCTGATCGTCCTCGGTGGGTGCGCAGCCGTCGAGGAAGCAGCCCGGCTGGCGGGCCACAACGTTACTGTTCCCTTCTCACCGGGACGCACCGATGCGACCGATGAGCAGACCGATGTGGATTCCTTCACCGTAATGGAACCTGCAGCGGACGGTTTCAGGAATTACTTCTGCGAAGGCGTCAAGACTTCGCCGGAGGAACTGCTGCTCGACCGCGCCCAGTTGCTGACACTCACCGCCCCGGAAATGACGGCGCTCGTCGGTGGCATGCGTGCCATGAATGCGAATTTCGGAGACAGCAGCCATGGAGTGTTCACGGATACTCCCGGACATCTGACCAACGACTTTTTCGTCAATGTACTCGACATGAGTACGCAGTGGCAACTCTCCGATAAGGACAAAGGCATCTATGAAGGACGCGACCGCGCATCGGACAAGGTCAAGTGGACCGCGACCCGTGTGGATATGGTCTTCGGCGCCAACTCCGAGCTGCGCGCACTCTCCGAGGTCTATGCAGCTGACGATGCCGGTGAGAAGTTCGTCAATGACTTCGTCGCCGCCTGGAACAAGGTCATGAATCTCGACCGTTTCGACCTCGCGTAACTGCGAATTCTTCCTGCCGGCTCTGTAATCCTGCGCCGCCGCGGATATTCGGTTCACTCCGATGTTCCCGCGGCGGCGCGGTTGTTCCGCCTCAGCAGGCAGCACATGGATTCCATTGACAGACGTTTTGACGGCCTGACATATGCAGGTGGGGTGGCCACAGATCAACGCTTCACGAGAATTATTATCTTGATTTCATAATTGTGATACGTTACATTGCGCCTCTGGCGAAAAACATCTGCACGACGATGACCTGAACATGAAGAGACTCGACCTGCACCATCCGGGGAACAAGGAGAGAGACCTATGCGCATGACGTCCATCATTCTGTTCGCATTGCTGACAGCAATGCTGCTGCACACCTTGCCGCAGTCAGTACAGGCACAGACCGCGACACCGAAGCCCGAATCTGCCCTATCACAACCGGCGGCTTCCCGATCACAACCAGCGGAATTCCATATCCCGTTCGGGGATGGCGATATCCTGGTGTATCGTGTTATGTACAGACAACCCGAATGGGATCCCTTGATCATCACAACGACAATCGGATGGTGGTTCGGCTCGTTTGAGCCGGTCACTTGGTTTATGGGTCTTTTCCTGGGGTATCCGTTTGTGAATGAATGCAGGTCATGGGACTACCGTCAGTTCACCATCGACACGACAGGGTGCGTACTCGAAACCACGATGGACACGAGGCAGACCCCCTGCCAACTCTATCCGGCCTATATTCCACAAAGTCCGGTTGTACGTTTGAACAACAAGGAATGGAAGGTCACCCGCGTCATGGACACTGTCATCCTCGACACCAAGACCCGGGCATTCGAAATTGAACGCGACGGTCTCCGCCGCATCATTACCGAACGCTTCGGGGAAGTCGCCATGCTCGACTCATACGACGATATCTTGATGGAACTCACGAGCGCGGTCATTCGCGATACGCTGTTCAACCGTGACACCACTCGCAGACTGTATCTCCCACTCTGTATAGGCAACCGCTATCAGTTCCATCATTTGAAGGGTGCACCACAAGCGCTCGACCGTATGGAACTGAGTATCGTGGACCGGGACACACTCATTGACGGAATGCGTTTTTTCAATATCGCAGGACAGGGACCGCTGCTTGGCTTGTACGCCTGCGATTCGAGCGGTGTGTATCATCACCGCCGGGGCGAAACGATACAACTCATTGCCGGCAATGGATCTCTCGGAACATGGTCGGATGTCGGGACCATCACTGACACGGCAAGCGTTCTCCCTTTCCCCGACAGTGACGATATCGTATTCAGGTCCATCTGTTCGTCACCGATACCTGATCATGCACCACCCTACTGGATTGCCTGGCTCGACGGTATCGGATTACAGCAGTTGCATAGCAGGGGGTATGTCAGTGGAAGCGAGAGCTATACGCTTACCTGGGCCTCTGTCTGTGGAAAGGAATACGGTACTCTCGTATCCGTCGGAGAAACAGCGGGACCTCCGGACAGAATGCAGATTACATCCGTGCATCCTCATCCCGTCCGGTCGGAAAGTACGATCAACTTCCTGCTCCCGTCTCCCGGCTCCGCTACATTGGAACTCTTCGACATGTTGGGCAGGAGTATGCGGGTACTCGCACAGGGTGATTTCACCGCCGGCGTGCAGCAGGCACCCCTGCGGACCGAAGGACTGATACCCGGCATGTATTTCTGCGTTCTCCGCAGCACGGATGCGACGACAGTAAAACAAATCATCATCGCACGCTGACCTTCCGCAGCGTCCGCACATTGTGGAGACCGCAGTATGCCGCTCTTTCAGGGCTGGATATATCATCGCCGACCAATCCCAAGGGCGACATCGCCAGAGGCAACGCCCCTGGGAGAAGGTGCAACGCCCCCGGGTTAAGCCCTGAAAAGAGCGACATAAACTGCATGACTGGTAACGCATGAATAGAAACGGGCGGTGTGCACACCGCCCGTTTCATGCTCAGTGTGCGCAGCGCGCGACCGGTCAATGCAGTTGCATCGACGTCAGCTCCACAGAGTACTCCTTGCGGTCTGCGTCGTAGCTGATCGTGTACTGGCGAGGATACACCTTGCCGGAAGGAGAAAACGCCGCGGGCTGCTTGATGTCCACGGTGACATTTGGTTTCGTCTCGAAATACGCCTTCGTGACCATTGGTTCGAAGAAATACAGGTCGCCGCGATAGAAACCGTAAATGAACGTCTTGTCGAAGGGTGCTCCGTGGAGTTCCGCCGCAAGTGTGTCGAGATAATGCGTCCCCATCGAAGGGACAGCGTCCATGGTAGAGACATAATCCTGCGGCAGGTACTGCGGATCGGGCCAGACTTCGTCCGGACCGGGCTCTACCGTTGCAAGCGTCTGCTGATCGACAATGTAAAAGTGAATGTCGAAATGCGGCGTTCCGTAGATCGGCTCTGGGAAATGTCCGTGCGCCGTCCAGTCGAAGCCGACATGGTCAAACGGTGAATTGGCACCCACCTTCGGTAGTTCCAACGGAAGATGCGTTTCGTCATCCGGCAAGCCGGTGAGTGTCCCTTCTGTGAACCGGACTCCGACCGCCAGCAGATTGCCATCAGCATCCACTCGCTCGTATGCAGTCACCTGACCCTCACCAAGCGCCTTGCTCTGTCCGTCATGCGTCACGGGCTGCGCAGGCTGCGCAGGACCGTCATCCTCTGAACAGGCAGTGAACATCATGACCGACAGCGCGGCCACCAGGATAAATCCGGGAAATCTATACATGAAACAATCCTTTCGGAATGGTTGAGAAAAAAGGCTTCTTGCGCATTGTTGCGCTATGTATATTAGCGCTACAATATAAGCATTTTTTTCCTCAATGACACCAGTCCTTCGTCTGACTTCTCTATCCGATATCCGACGGAAGGTCAGATGATTGCCGAGCGGATGCACCCATTGCCTTCTGCATTGTTCACGTGTCCGAAATGCATGAAGTTTTGACTGTCACGGAAGTTGAGTCTTGTTTGCATTGCAGGAACATGAAGTGTTGTCGGGGGGAGACATGGAACACCATTTTGAATTTCGCGATCGTCGCTCATGGCGATTGAAGGGATTCGATTATTCACGTGCCGGCGCTTACTTCGTGACTATCTGTACACAGAATCGCGCATGGTTGTTCGGGAATTCAGTAGATGGCGCATTGCAATTGCATCCTGCAGGAGAAATGGTGCAGCAGGTCTGGGATGCCATCCCGGAATATTATCCCGGTATCGGCATCGATGCATTCATCGTCATGCCCAACCACATTCACGGAATCGTCATTCTCAAGGATTCTCATTCCCGTCGTCTCTCTCTTCCGGACGTCATACATCGCTTCAAAACAATGACCACGAAGCGCTACGCCGACGGCGTCCGGCAATTGGATTGGGCACCATTCCGTCACAGATTGTGGCAGCGAAGTTTCCATGATCGTATTATTCGCGACCGAACAGCCTTTCTCCGCATCCGCACATACATCCGCAACAATCCCCTCTGACCGGGCGGCCCCCCTCACCGACCGGGCGGCCCCCCGTGGCCGCCCATTTCCGTGCTTTCCCCCCACTCCCATGCTTTCCCCCTCTCCGACCGGGCGGCCCCCCGTGGCCGCCCATTCCCGTGGCCGCCCATTCCCCCTCACCCACAATACGGCGTATCATCACCATCATGTTCATGATCCAGCGTCCCCTCCTCCCGCGCTTTCCGGAGTTCGTCGAGAATCGTCCCTTCAAAGAGTGGCGTGTTCAGGATATGACCAGCCCGCCCGAGCATGTGACCTGCGACTGGTGCAGTCAGGAAGAGAAAAATGATAATCAGCAACACTTCAAAAGCGACCCAGAAATCGGCGAAGAAGACAGCGACGGCAAGCATCATCAGCACGGCAGCAAAGGCGCTGCCCTTGGTCGCCGTGTGCATACGTGTGTAGAGATCCGGGAAACGGGCTGTCCCTATTGCCGCCACAAGAAAGAACAGAGCGCCGACGATCAACAGAAATGCCACGATGATATCCAGTATCATTTTGCCCCCCTTTCGAGATAACGCGCAAGCGCCACAGTCCCGAGGAACAGGATCAGGGCCAACACCACAGCGGCATTCAGGTAAAGAGCGATTCCGCTGATGATGCTGTAGACGGCAATCATCCCGATGATGATCGAGGCGATCAGATCCAGAGCCACAACCCTGTCGGTCAGTGCTGGCCCCCGCGCCAGACGCCAGAACGCCAGAAACAGGGCGATGACCAGCAGAGACAACGCGGCGAGGGCGGCATTGTATACTGTGGATGAGAGCTCCTGTTGCATCAGAATATCTCCTTGATCCGCATGACATAGTCCTCACATATTCTGCGTCGCATCCACTGCGGATTGTCGAGATACATGCAATGCATAAAGAGCGTTCTTCGATCTTCGCTCACGTCGAGTGTCAGTGTCCCGGGCGTCATCGTCACCAGGTTGGTCAGCGCGATGATCTGCAGATCGGTCATCTCCGGCAGATGCAGAGCCAGTATGCCCGGCCGGAAACGGTCGCGTGGTGTGATGACATCGTGGGCGAGTACGAGGTTCGACAACAGCACTTCCCACAGGTAAAAGAAAATGAACGTAAACAGACGCCGGAGCCGATACAGCGGGCTCCTGCGCTTCGGCATCATAGTCATGTTGTTCGTCTCACTCATAGCGCACCTCCAAGTACCGCTCTGATGTACAGTTCGGGATTGAGCAATTCTGTCGCCGCTTGTCCGGTCAAGCCGAATATCCACTCCGCCCCGATGCCCATAAGCAGCGTCAACGCTGCGAGAATGATCAAGGGAAGGAAATACAATGCTTTCGACAGTGCGGGGAAAGCAATCACTCCCTTACCGTCTGTGGCCGGATCGACCTTCCAGAAGGCCTCGTTCCAGATTTTCGTCATAGAAAACAATGTCAGCACACTGACCGACAAGGCAACCACCACGATGGCATATTGACCCGCGTCAAGTCCCGCTTTCACCAACATGAATTTCGCAAAAAAACCGGAGAACGGGGGAAGTCCGGCAAGAGAAAATGCCGCAAGAAGGAACAGTGTGGCAAGTACCGGAGCCGATTTGAAAAAACCACCGATGTGTTTGAGTTCCGTCTGGCCACGGACAGCGAGGATATACCCGGTGACGAAAAACAGCGCGGTTTTCGCAATGGCTACATGGATAATAAAATAGATCGCACCCGAGAATGCTGCATGACTGAACAACGCCAGTCCCATCAATGCATAGCCGATCTGGCTGATAATATGGAACGAGAGCAACCGGCGCATCTCGCCTTGCGCGACTGCCCCGATTACACCGAGCACCATGGTGAACCCTGCGAGCACGAGAAAAAGCTGCTGCGTAAATGCCGCGTCATAGACAAATATCATGGAGAACGTACGCAGCAGTGCGTATATACCGACCTTTGTCAAAAGTCCTGAAAAAAGCGCGGTCACGGCTACCGGAGGCACATGATAGGAATCCGGCAGCCAGAAGAAAAATGGGAAGATCGCGGACTTGATGCCGAAGGCGACAAGGAACAGTACTGCTGAAACGTTGATGAGATGGGCGTCGGGCGTCAGCGAGAGTTTCTCGGCGATGTCAGCGAAATTCAGTGTTCCAAGCTTGCCGTAGAGAATGCCGATCCCGATGAGAAAGAGAATGGAAGAAAAAAGATTGAGCGTCACATATTTAATCGCACCCTGCAACTGTGCCCGTTCCCCCCCCATGACGAGGAGCACGAAGGAGGCTATGAGCATGACCTCGAACCAGACAAAGAGATTGAACATGTCTCCGGTCAGAAATGCACCACTGACACCCATGAGGAGAATCTGCAGCAGCGGGAAATATCCGAAACGCTGCCGTGCCTTGTCGACGGCGATAATTGAATACACGATCACGGTAAAACCGATCACCGAGGTCAGGATCACCATCAATGCACTGAGCATATCGGCGACCAGTACGATACCGAATGGCGCGGGCCAGTTTCCGATGCGCGTGACATGTATGCCGAGTGAAGCGACATCGTGCACCAGCATGATCGCGGCCCCGAGAGACGACAGACCGGCAATGAAGCTGATGATATACTGTGCCCGCAATGAGAAGCGCAAAAGCAACAACAATACTGCGGCTGCCAGCGGGATGAGCAGCGGAGCGACAAGCAGCAGATTCATGTGTCACTCCCGTCATACTCATCGAGATCGTCTTCGCGGTTTTCCTGATATGCGCGTTTGGCCAGAACGAGGAAAAAGGCAAACAGACCGAAACTGATGACGATGGCAGTAAGAATCAATGCCTGTGGCAGTGGGTCGGCATGTGCTCCCGGCAGAACACGTTCCCCTTCTGCAATGATAGGTGG
>JAGTUW010000067.1 GCA_018224345.1 Bacteroidota bacterium | reverse complement strand
ATGGCGACCTCCGTAATTATGATGTAGTTAATGGTTTATCGGATTCCGCGAAGCGACCCGGGACGGGGCGCCACGGCATCCTTTTTATTGTCACAAAAATCGGTGAGACAGAGCGCATCCGCAGTCACCTGAACGGGGTGACCGTGGGTGCATGTGATGTACTGATGAAGTCTCTCGCCCTTGCATGTCGGGCTCCGGGATTCTATTCAGATGTTGCTGTCCTTTTTGATATTACAAATCTCCGCACTGAGAGTCAAGTGATTGACTGTAATAATCGACACAACACAACATTAACTTTTTGTAAGGTTCAGAATGATTCAGCGTCGCTGTGAGCTTGACAGTCGGGCACGATGAAAGATACACACATCAATTCCGATAAAGTTACACAACCCTGATCACTCCACGCCCTGATTGTCGTACGATACCGGACGCGCCGCGCGTCTCTACAGAAGAGGGGTAACGGTATTCCCGGGTTGCATCCGATGCGCCATCGTCGATATGCCGGTAGGTCTGCCGCATCATGTCCCCGCCTTCGGCCGGAACGAAGGCGATATCAGTCCACACAGGAGAGCCGGTGGAGACATCATCGCGTTCAATCATGAAACCGTACGCATTGACCTCGCTCTCGGTCTGCCAGAGAAGCTCGACACCGCCCGCAACCCGCTGCGCCGCAAGAGGATGTTTCGACATGGTCTTGCTGCCAGAGGAAAAGGACCAGATGAATTGTTCGTGTTTGGCTGACGCGTCACGAGCGCAACGACAGGTGGCGTTCCCACAGGCGCGGGAATCAAGAGCGACTGTGCCGCGGCGGAAAGGCTTGATGGAGCGATGCTGATCGAGCATCATTTCACGTTCCCGGAGAAGGACGTTGAGAGTCACTGATATGATGAATCTGATGTGTCTGATAGTGTTCGCACTGACAGTATATGCGATTATCCGTCGGATCATGCAGTCAGCACAGAATTGTCGCACACCCATCGGAAGTAACCGTTTCCCTTCCACAGGAAATTGTTGTTCACTGAATTTTTTCCGAATTTTAAAGGTTTACGTTTCATAAAGTCTCCATACGAACGGGACATCGTTTCCGCAACAACCATACTACTTCCATGTCCAAACGCAGTTCTGATAACGCACTTGTATACGGCCCCAACACCTGGCTGATCGATGAGATGTACCGACTCTTCCGTAAGGATCCTGCTTCGGTCAGCGAACACTGGCGCGAGTTCTTTGAAGACTACCATCCGACCAGTGTTCCACAGCGACAGGAAGAGGATGCCCCCTCAAAGCCGGAGTCGTCCCCCCCGTCAGATGCAACGCAGGAGAAGAAGAGAACGGCACAGCCTCTGCCTCCCAACGCGGAGAAATTGCGGGGTCCTGCCGAGATCATCGTCACCAACATGCAACAAAGCCTGGGCGTACCGACCGCAACCTCGTCGCGGATGATTCCCGTCAAACTGCTCGAGGAGAATCGTCGCCTGATCAACCGCTACCTGGCG
The DNA here is from genome assembly GCA_018224345.1 of Bacteroidota bacterium. GTDB lineage: Bacteria > Bacteroidota > Ignavibacteria > SZUA-365 > SZUA-365 > SZUA-365. The sequence continues at coordinate 4,174 of JAGTUW010000067.1, read as the reverse complement.
GATATGGTGAGTGGGAAAGTCAGCTTTACCCATTTGCTCGCCTGGGCGATTCTAAAGACTCTCAAAGCCATTCCCGCGATGAACTACTCCTATCTCTACCACGAGGGAGAACATTACCGCGTGACACCGGAGCATATCAATCTGGGACTGGCGGTGGACATACAGAAAAAAGACGGAAGTCGCAGCCTGCTGGTTCCGAATATCAAGGCTGCCGAGGAATATGATTTCGGCGGATTTTTCGCAGCGTACAATGAACTGATTCGCAAGGTCAATGCCGGCGACATCGTACCGGATGATTTTTACGGCACGACAGCCACTATCACCAATCCCGGGATGATCGGGACATTGTTCAGCATCCCGCGGCTGATGCAGGGACAAAGCGTCATTCTCGGTATCGGCAATATCGACTATCCCGTCGAATATCAGAGCGCGGATCAACATACTCTCGCGACACTGGGTGTCAGCAAGGTGATGACTGTCACCAGTACATATGATCACCGCGTCATTCAGGGTGCGGAGAGCGGCATCTTTCTTGACACACTGCATCGCCTGCTGACAGGACAAGATTCATTCTATGAGGATATTTTCGCAAGTCTGCGTATCCCCTACCATCCTGTCAAACTGACGCGAGACATCAATCCCGGTCTCGGAGAAGACAACGGCTATGGCATGCTCGAGAAGCAGTCGCGTGTACTGCAACTCGTCAACATGTATCGCGTACGCGGTCATCTCCAGGCCTATCTCAATCCCCTGCAATTGCGCATCGAACCGCATGCCGAACTTGATCCGCACAACTACGGGATTTCTCTCTGGGATTATGACCGGGAGTTTCTGACGTTGGGTCTCGCGGGCAAGGCACGTATGCTTCTGCGTGACATTCTCGAGATTCTGCGGGAATCCTACAGCAGAACGATTGGTATCGAGTACATGCATATTCAGGATCCCGAGCAAAAGCGGTGGATTCAGGAACGCGTCGAGGGCAAGCCGAGGAAATCCTGGATGGATACCGGGAAGAAGCATCGCATTCTCGGAATGCTCAACGCTGCCGAAGCTTTCGAGCGTTTCCTTCATACGAAATACATCGGGCACAAACGCTTCAGTCTCGAAGGCGCCGAGACCCTGATTCCCGTACTTGACGCCCTGCTCAACGACGCGGCACACAGTGCGATCAAGGATGTCGTCATCGGTATGGCACATCGCGGCCGTCTCAATGTACTTGCCAATATTCTCGGGAAAAGCTATGAACGCATTTTCCAGGAATTTGACGGAGATCTCGACCCTGACTCCATGCAGGGCTCAGGGGACGTCAAATATCACCTCGGTGCCAAAGGGACCTATAATGATCTTGACGGCCATACGATCCGCATCCTCATGGCTTCGAATCCCAGCCACCTCGAAGCTGTCGATCCGGTGGTCGAAGGTATGGTGCGTGCGCTGCAGGATATTCGGAAGGACAGCAGCCGTCGCAGCGTCCTCCCCGTCCTGGTCCATGGTGATGCCGCTTTCGCCGGACAGGGTGTGGTTGCTGAAACCCTGAATCTCAGCAAGCTCAAGGGCTATCGCACAGGTGGCACCGTGCATATCGTCGTAAACAACGGTATCGGGTTCACCACCTCACCGAAGGACGCGCGATCGAGTCATTACGCCACAGATGTGGCGAAGATGGTTCAGTCCCCGATCTTTCATGTGAACGCCGAAGATCCGGAAGCCGCCGTGCGTGTGATCGAACTCGCTCTGGCCTTCCGCAACACGTTCAAAGAGGATGTTGTCGTCGATCTGATCTGCTATCGCAAGCACGGTCACAATGAGGGTGACGATCCGAGCTATACGCAGCCGCTGATGTACACGCGGATCAAGGACAAACGGAACGTTCGCAAACTCTATACCGAAGCCTTGGTAAACCGCGGTGACATCACACTCAAGGAGGCCGAGGAAGCGCTGGAATATTTCCACGCATCCATTGAGCGCGCCTTCGACAGCACGAAGGAAGCAGGACCACCCGAAGTCGATATCGAACATCTCTTCCGCGAGATCAGGGATGACATCGGTGAGAGAATGGAAACCGGCGTTGAACGTGCCAGACTCGAAATGATCATGCGTGCCTTGACCACCTTCCCTGAATCATTCACCCCGCATTCCAAACTCAAGCGCCTCATCGAAGCACGCATCGGAGTGCTTGACAACGGTATGGTGGATTGGGCCACGGGCGAAGCACTTGCTTTTGGCAGCCTGCTGTCCGAAGGTATACATGTGCGTCTGTCCGGTCAGGATTCGCGTCGTGGAACATTCAGTCACCGCCACTCGGTGCTGGTCGACTACACCAACGGCAACGAACATATTCCACTGAATCAGATTCAGGAAGGACAGGCGGAATACACCGCATTCGACAGCCTGCTCTCTGAATATGCCGTACTCGGTTTCGAGTACGGATACTCGATCATGAGAAAGAACGCGTTGGTGCTCTGGGAAGCACAATTCGGGGATTTCATAAACGGCGCACAAATCATCATTGATCAGTTCATAGCCGCCGCGGAAGATAAATGGGGACAACAGAGCGGGTTGGTCCTGCTTCTGCCACACGGTTATGAAGGCCAGGGACCAGAGCATTCGAGCGCACGTCTCGAGCGTTTTCTCGTCCTCGCCGCAGAAAACACCATGCGCATCACCGCGCCAACCACAACGGCACAATATTTCCATCTCCTCAGAAGGCAGGCTTTACTGGAAGACAAAAAACCACTGATTGTTCTTACACCAAAGAGTTTGCTGCGCGCCGAGGTCGCTAAAAGTGCTCCCGCGGAATTCGAGCGCGGTGGCTTCCAGTTCATTCTCGACGACGATCAGGCACCTTCAGATCCGAAACGCCTGCTCCTCTGCAGCGGCAAAGTTGCCTACGACCTCATGAAATACCGTGCGGAAAACGACATCTCCGATACGGCGATTATTCGTATCGAACAATTGTATCCATTCGCACACGATGATTTTGCAGCACTGTTCAAACGCTACCCACACATACGCGATGTCCGGTGGGTGCAGGAAGAGCCGTCAAATATGGGTGCCTGGAATTTCATGTTCCACGAACTGCGCGACGCCCTCCAGGCCCCATTCCATTTCAGGTATGTAGGTCGTGTCAGCAGCGGAAGCCCTGCCACCGGCAGCGCCACAGTGCACGATTTCGAACAGAAAAAACTCGTGCGCGAAGCCTTCAAGGAATCAAGCGATTAAAGCAATTTGAATGATTCCCGGTATTCGACTTATTTCCCGGTATTCGACTGATTTCCCGGTATTCAACTTTTTGACACGAAGGCACCAAGGACACCAAGACACAATGGCCTTTCGAGACGCTTATTATGGAATAAGGAGCGACCCGAAAACCCTCTTCGTGCCCTTATTTGTGTTTTGGTGATTTTGTGGTTTTTTCTTTCAACTATTCCGAACCGGATATTGCATGATTATCGGTCATTGTCTTTGTACAAGATTCTCCGTATATTAAATGCTTTTCATTTTTTGATTTTATCCGGATAACGACGTGAATACTACAGAGAGAAATGAACATATCCGTAACATCGCCATCATCGCGCATGTGGATCATGGTAAAACAACACTGGTTGATCACCTCTTTCGACAGAGCGGCCTGTTTCGCGAAAACCAGGAGGTTGCTGACCGGGTAATGGACAACATGGATCTCGAGCGTGAACGCGGGATCACTATCTCCGCAAAAAACTGTTCGGTGCGCTGGAATGACGTAAAGATAAATATTCTCGATACACCGGGGCATGCCGACTTCGGAGGCGAAGTCGAACGTGCGCTGATGATGGTCGACGGCGCCATTCTCCTCGTGGATGCGTCGGAGGGGCCCCTCCCCCAGACACGTTTCGTGTTGAAGAAAGCGCTGGAATCCCACAAACGTATCATCGTCGTCATCAACAAGATCGACAGGAAGGATGCGCGAATCGACGAAGTGCTCGAGGAGATTTACGATCTGTTCATCGAACTCGATGCAGGCGATGAGCAAATCGCGTTCCCGGTGCTCTACGCGATCGCCAAGGACGGGATTGCACAGCATTCGCTCGATGAGACAGGGAGCGATCTGCGGCCATTGTTTGATACCATCATTTCCGAAATCCCCGGCCCGGCGAATAACACGGGCGAACCGTTTCAGATGCTGGTCTCGGAT
>JAGTUW010000066.1 GCA_018224345.1 Bacteroidota bacterium | reverse complement strand
TCGACCCGCAAACCGGAGAAATCAAGGCGATGGTCGGCAACGCCGCGATGGATTTCCGATACGGTCTCAATCACGTCACGCAGATCAGCAGACAACCCGGCTCGACATTCAAACCGTTTATTTATACCGTTGCCATCGACAACGGCTACTCCCCTGCCTACCAGATCTCCAACGATCCGATCGCCATTTCCGACGGTTCCGGTTCCATCTGGCAGCCCAGAAATTTCGGCGGCGAAACCGGTGGCTCCTATACGTTGCGTCGCGGATTACAGAATTCTGTCAACCTCGTCGCCATCCGCACCATACTGGAAATCGCACCGGCGGAAGAAGTTGTCCGCTACGCGCGACGCATGGGAATCGAAACACCATTGCGTCCGTATCCGTCTCTCGCAATCGGGACCTCCGAAGTCGTACCCCTTCAACTCATCTCCTCTTACGGAGCCTTTGCCAATGAAGGTATCTATGCGAAACCTTTCGCCATCATCCGCATCGAAGACCGTGACGGTCGTGTGATCGAAAACAATACCAGCGAAATCCGTGAAGTACTCAGCAAAGAAACAGCGTTTATTATGTCCAGTATGCTGCGCTCCGTCATGAACGGTGGAACGGGCTCCGGCACGCGCCGGTGGTTCAGCGGGCCCGCAGGAGGAAAAACCGGGACAACACAGGATTACGCGGACGCCTGGTTCATCGGCTTTACGCCGAATCTGGTCGCTGGCGTCTGGACAGGCTTTGACGACCGTCGCGTTACGTTCACAGGATCATATGGCCAGGGGAGTGTCGCCGCCGCACCGATCTGGGGCCGTTTCATGGAATATGTGTACACAGACAAACGCATCGCTCTACCGGTCAGAGATTTCATTGTTCCGGAAGGGGTGATACAGAAAAAAATCTGCCTTGAATCGCAAAACCTCGCCAACCCGTTCTGCCCCAAAACCGTAACGGAATACATCAACCAGAAATACGTTCCCGGCCATTGCACTATCCATACATCGAGTAGCGACGGGAAGGATGAATCACGCGAGCGCATGATCGAGTACTGAACAGTCTCCCCGGACGCAATACATTGAGCCAGATTTGAAGCGTCGTTCATGATTTCTCTTGCGTTCAATGTTTCCGCGAAGTAACTTGAGTTTCATCCAAACACGAAACCCATGCCTTCAATCAAGGAGATCAATATGAGACTTTTACGTTTCACACCTCTGTTCAGCATCACACTCTCTCTTTTACTGCTCGCCGGCTGCGGCGGAAAAGATGAATCCGAAGAGAAAAGCGGTCTGAGCAAACTGGCCGAATCCGCCCAGAACATGACCAAAGCAATCGAAGAAGGCGGGAACACGATGATGGAAGATAAAGAACCGCAACCGCCGGTTTCATTCAGAACCCTGCTGACCTATCTCCCCGACCAGATTCATGAAATGGAACAACGTAACCCGAAAGGCGAAACCGCGACGATGGGAGAATGGAATTATTCGCAGGTCAGCGCCGACTACGACGGTGAAGAGGGCATGCGTGCAACAATACAAATTTTTGACTACGCCTACATCGGCATGCTCTACGCACCTGTGCGTATGTGGCTGAAGATGAACATCAACCGTGAAAGTACGGAAGGTTTTGAACGGACAACCGAGATCGCAGGCTTCCCCGCTTACGAAAAATGGACTGAATCCAGCCAGCGGGCAGAAGCAACTGTTCTGGTCGGCGAACGTTTCATCGTAACCGTGAAAACACGCAATATGCCGCAGGATATGCCTCGCGATATTGCCGAGCACCTCCGTCTCCATGAACTGGCGCAGGAAAAAGGGCAACCCCCGGCATAATGATAACCGCCGCCGGCGCCGCTTGAAATATTCAGCGCCGTTTGATGCGACTCCGACGGTAGCATGTCGAAAACCGCTCAGTCGGTCTGCTCAAGAACATGAAATCTTCGGTCACGAAAACACACGCTTCCGCTTCGTCCGCGGAAGCGTGTTTCAATATCATCTGATCAACGCCTGAAGTTCCGACGCTGCCTGAAACACCCGTGGCCCCGGCCGCAGGTACACATCTGCATCAATACGATGTACATGCTTCCGCTGCATTGCACGAAGCTCACGCCACTCAGGGAACCCGCTGCGCATGCGCTCTTCACTGACCCCCATGTCGTCGGGATAGAGAATGACGTCCGCATTCATACGAAGTAATATTTCCCTGTTCAGCGTCGGATATGCGCCTCTCAGATCAGCCGCGGCATTGCGAGCACCTGCCAACGTGATGATTTCATCGATGAATGTATCCCGCCCTGCTGCCATCAACGGCTGCAACGAGAGCAGCATCAACACTGATGGCGTGGAGTCGTCGCCTGCAGCCGTCTTGCGCAGGTGTAGCTCGACGCGGCGCAATGAGTCAACAAGCGTCGTTGCGGCCTTCTCTCTTCCGGTAAGGCTGCCGATATCACGCAGTGATTTATATACGCCGGGAATATCACGTGGGTTGGATACGAAGACACGAAGTCCCAACCGCTTCAGAGTTCCGAATGTGCGCTCCGAATTTCCCTCCACCGAAATCAGAATCAGATCAGGAGCCAGAGCCAGAATACGTTCGATATCCGGAGTCACCAGATCTCCCACAACGCTGCGTTCAGCAGCCCGCGGAGGATAATCACAGTACGAGGTCACACCGACGATACAACTATCCGCGCCGAGTGCAAACAGCATTTCCGTTAAACTCGGTGCGAGACTGACGATGCGACGGGGGGGGGCATCCAGACGCAAGCTGCGTTCAAGATCATCCGTGACTGTATGAACACTGTCCGGGACCGGATCATCTCCCGCATCATCCTGAGTCAGTCTGTCCCCATCATCCGACAACCGTGTACAGGCCGCGGTCAGAAGCAGAGAGAGTAGAAATATCGGACACAGATGTGTGATCATCGTTTACCGCGTACTATTTACCCATTCCCAGGATAGCCTTGATGACATGCATGGCCATGGATGGATTCTCCTTGAGACGTCGCGTCGAGTACGGGTACCATTGATCTCCGAACGGAACGTACACACGGAGGCGGTGTCCCATAGCGACGAGTTCGTCCCGCCGCTGATGTCGCACACCCAGCAACATCTGGAATTCGTATTCCTCGCGCTTGATATCCTTTGCGCTGACATATTCCACTGCATGTTCGAGCAATACGTCGTCATGCGTGGCAATACCGATGTAGACACCGCTTGACAGACTCAATTCGACGCTGCGCCTGAAACTCTCACGCACTTCCTTGCGATCCTTGTAGGCAATCCGCTCGGGTTCGACATAAATTCCTTTGCAGAGACGAATATTTGTCTCGCCCCCAGCGATCAATGTGCGCAAATCATCCTCTGTACGACGAAGATATGACTGCAGCACAACACCGACATGGCGCCCGTAATCCCGACGTAACCGCTCGTACATTTCCAGTGTCAGATCGGTGTAGGGGTGATCCTCCATATCGAGGCGGACAAAATTATCATAACCGCGCGCGATGTCGAGCAGCACGCGGGCGTTCTCCTCAAAGAACGACGGGTCGATAGCGAGCCCCATTTGCGTCGGTTTGATCGAGAGATTTGCATCCAGATTATTTTTTTTGATGGCATGGAGTACGTCTTCACATTCCCGACGCATCCGTAAGGTCTCCTCCCTGGAATCGACGCTCTCCCCGAGAACGTCCATGGTCGCCATGATTCCCCTCGCGTTGAGTTCCCTGACAACGCGGATACCGTCTTCCAGCGTCTCGCCCGCGATGTAGGGACGCGAGAAATAACCGACAACCACTTTGGGGATAAAGGGGATAGACCATGCGATGAGTTTTGAAAATACTGACATGATACCGTCTTGATGGTGGCGAATGATGCTCGCTCCGTGGCGCTGTTGCCGAAGGGGAGCATACAAAAGTACCGAGCCCGAAGGACGAAAACAAAAACACCGGACGTAGGAGTCCGGAGAGAATCGCTCTCTCTGATCCCTGCTGAATATCAGAAATGCATTCCTGCCCGTTGCGTTGCTGCTGCTGTCATGATTCCCCGCATCATCACCACACCAGCGTTGCTGCTGCTGTCATGATTCCCCGCATCATCACCACACCTGCGTTGCCGCCGCTGCCATCGCTGCCGAAGTCACGACATCGGGTTCCGTCCGGTGCCGCGCTCCGAAGCAGCGACCCGGTGATCCGTTCCGACACCCGAATGTGGAGGTAACTTCCACTGCCCTCGCAGTCAGCTGGACAGCAACTCCTGGTAGACAGCCCAGGTCTTCTCGGCTATCCGTGTATTCGTATAGTGGGCGAGCACATGGGCACGTCCCTTTGTACCATACTCCGTGCGCAGGGCCTCATCCCCGATCAGCATGCGCAACTTGTCTCTGAGATCTTCCCAGTTCTGTTCCTCGAATGTGAAACCTGCATCACCGATGACATTGGGGATTTCAGCATGCGTCGATCCGAGCACAGGGACTTCAGAAGCCATCGCCTGCACGAGCACCTGCCCGAACTGTTCCTTCCAATGCGGTACGGTGTAGGACGGCAGGACCAGAACGTCCATGACATTGATGTATTTCGGAATCTCGGCGTGGGGAATGGACAATACAATACGCAGACGATCGGCAAAACCAAGTTCTTCCGCACGACGCCGCAGGACGTCTTCCTGCGTTCCCCCGCCGATCAGAAGAAGCGTCACATCTTCCTCCAATGTCGCTGCCGCTTCCAGCAGAGGCAGTACACCCTTTTCTGGCACGAAACGGCCGATGAAGCCGATCACTGTCCCGTGGAGGTCGAGTTCCGACTTCAATGAAGGTTGGGGACGTTTGGAAAACAACACGGGATCGATACCGAGAAGCGGCATGACATATATCGGTTTTTCATAGCCTTTATTCCGAAGTATGTCGCGCGCATCGGTGTTCCCGCAGACGGCTGCATCAGAGCGCACAAGATTGAATCGCTCAAAAAAACTGAACGGGAAATTCAGTGCTTTCTCGAAGTTCATCCAGGTAAAAAACAGGGTTTTGGCCTCCGGAGCGAACAGTCTTTGATAGACAAGAGCCTGGAAATAGGAAAAAGCATCCGTCCCTTCCTCGACATGCAGAATATCGGGTTGGAATTCGCGCATCAGCAGCGAGGCGGACCGGTAGAAATGCGCTGCTTCCTTGCCGCTGAAGTAAACCGGCAGGGCTGTGACGTCCAGCTCGTCGTCGACATGGTCACCGGCACGGATTGTAAAAAGATAATCTTTCCAGAGGGAGGGAACGATTATTTTCAGCTGAATGTCGTAGAGTCGTATCAGTTCCCGCCACTTCTCTCTGCCGATACGAGTGATATAGGTATGACTGATGACAAGTATTTTAAGCGGACGTGACATGGCTGCTGCCCCTGCATTTCAGTGACGTTGTTTCCAGGCCGCGATAGCGGTCTCATAGACCGTAACCGTCCGGCGTGCGATCTCGGGCCAGGCAAATTCCTCCTCAACACGTTTTCTGGCACCCGTGCCGAGGCGCTTGCGAAGCACGGCGTCCCGCAGCAATACCAAAAAGGCTTCGGCCAGTTGTTCCGGACTCCGCGGTTCCACCAGCATACCGCTGTGCCCATCATCGATGATTTCCGGGATCCCTCCGACCCGGGTTCCGACCAATGGCAGGCCACTCGCCATGGCCTCAAGTCCGGAAATGCTTGTCGCTTCCATCAGCGACGGCAATACGGCAATGGATGCAAGCGCATAGAACTTCGGCATGGACGCATTGGGCACATTGCCCGTGAAAAAGACATCCTTCGCCTGCCCGGCCTCCCGCAACAATGCCTCGAAGCGCTTTCTCTCTTCAGGGAACCCTCCACCGACAATAATGAACTGTACATCCGGTTTCTGCGCTCGCACCAGTGGGATGGCACGAATGAAATACTCCACACCGTTCTTCGGCTCGAGACGACGGGGACAAATGATGACCGGCCGTGCGGGATCTATCGCATAGTCCTTGTCGATCACGCCGAAGCTGTTGTCAGGATGAAATTTCCTGGCATCCACTCCGTTGGAAATCGAAAAATTCCGTTCCGGAGCAATACCGGTCGCAGCGGATTTCTCATGCAATTCCCTGCTTGGACTGATCACAGCATCGGCGTGGCCAAGAAATCGTTTGATTTTGAATCGCCCGACGGCACTGTCAAACATCTCGAGATAATTTGAGGTGTGATTCGTCCATACCAGCGGCATGTCGTTTCGCAGCGTCCATGTCGTCCAGCAGTTCGGCGTCAGATCGTGCCAGTGCAGTACATCGAAGGGGGCAGAGGTATGCAGGCCACGGATATAATCACGTACGGCACGGATATAGCGCAGATGCTTGATTTTCGGTGTCTGACTGTCGATGAACAGTTTGTGAACGGTAAAGCCTTCCATTTCCTCGATGTGCCACTCACCACGGCCAAACACCGGGTGAACGAGGTCGAGATGATGGCCATTGCCCACATGTGCGCGGGCAAGTTCCAATGCATGGCTGGCCATGCCACCAATATTCGGGAGGAAGTCTGATGTCAGCAGCAGAATATTCATTCGCTCATTTTTTCTTCTGGTCCTCAGCATGTGTATTCCGGGACCGTGTTATTGTGTTGTATGCTGCTGTCACACCGGTCTGATCACAGCAGCCCACGTGCATCTTCCACGATGCGTTGCAGGCGATGAATCGCCTGATGCTCAGCTACCGCACGTTCGTGGCCGGCCCTGGCGATGGCAAGCCGTTCGTCCTCGTGCGCGAGATAATAGCGGATGCGCTCCTTGAGTTCATCGACTGTCTCAAAACAGGCGATTTCACGGCCCTCCACATAGAGCTCTTCGGCCTGTTCACGCGACCGCTGTGTGAGAAGAAATCCACCGTAACCGGGGATTTCAAGAGTCCGCACATTATGCGAGTCCTTGTTCTGCTCACGGAGAAAATTCAGGTGAATGCGTGAGACAGCGAACAGTTTCGATATTTCCTCTCCATACACAGCATTTCCTTTCCAGTGGGCACGCAATGGCGTCCCTTCCGGCACACGTTCCCACATATTACCCCAGACGGAGAGATCGAAGTCGGTTATCTTTTCCAGCCACCACTCCCGCATCGGCTCCCAGGTCCCCGCAAATACGACATCTGTCGCATAGCGGGCGCGATCGGCATCGCTGATATGGTCGGGACGCTGCAGCATCGCCGGATCATAACAGAAGGCAAGGTATTCGACACGGCGCGCACCGGCATCGCGCAACGGCTGCATCAGGGATTTCGCGTAGATATAGTAAATGTCGAATAGCGGGATGCTCGCAATACTGTCGCGTGTGGCATTGCGGTTCTCGACATTGAAGGGACCATCCGGATACCACTGCAGCAACACGGGGCTGAAACGTTGTTTCACTTCCCGGATGGCGCTTTCGTAGATGGTTTCTCCTTTGAGAAAAAGAATCGCATCCGGACGAAATTCATTCACTACCGCCACAAAGGCTGCATTCATCTGCCGCCGGTTGATACGGCGGGTAACGGCACTGACCAGAGGCAGCGAACCGCCCATGGTGAAATACGCCTGGCGAAAGTCGAAGACGCGCACCTCACAACCCAGCTCTTCCAGGTAGCCTTTATAAGACCACCCACCCGTCCCGTACCAATATTCACAAACAAGGAGCAGTTTCATGGTGATTGCGGCAGCCCGCTTTTTCGGACATGGAACACCAATCCGGCGGAGAAAAGCGAGGGCCTGATATTCTTCTTCGCGAGGAAACCGAGACCGCCGGTGATTTTTCCGATAAATCCGAGTAGCCCGGCAATTGAGGGAAAATACTCTGCAAGAGCCGTCGGGAAACCAGTGTATGTGCCCTGGGTCCGAACAACTGTGAACCCCATACGATGAAGAAATGATCGCAGTGTCGAAAGAGTGAAATGCCGGATATGCATGTTGACTTCGACAGGATAGGTCGGACTATGACCGAAACTCGTGATTCCGACGAACAGAAGAAAGCGGTGCGCCCACCATGCCGCATTCGGCGTTGATATGAATAATTCACCGTCAGGTTTAAGTACACGATTGATTTCACGCAACGTCGCTTCCGGATCCATCAGATGTTCGATAACTTCGATACACTGGGCACGATCGAACACAGCATCCGAAAATGGGAACGAGGTCTCGGAGTCCGCAACAATCACATCAAGACCCCGTTTTCTTGCTCCCATTGCTGCGGAATGCACCAATTCCGAACCAATAACCGTATTCCCCGCCCGCTTACTGTGTATGGTGTACCGACCAGTACCGCAGCCAACATCAAGCACTCGGTGTCCTTTCCCCACAACATCGAGAAGAAAAGCACCAAAGCGTGGCTCAATGGTCGAGACCTCGCGCTCAAGCGCGGAATCATCATAGATGAATGTTTCGTTGTACTTCGCTTTACTCTTCATTGCCCTGGATCGTTATCCGCCTTGTGATCATGATGTTGACTGTCTCCGGACCCGGTCGAACTTTCCCGCAACAATCCCCTGAAATATGTGAAATGCCGGCGGAGTGCCTTGCCTTCAAAAATCATCTCGAAAGATAGGAAAATTGCGGCTATAAGTACAGAATACAGCACAAGTCCGACGATGGTGTTTTCTGTCGTCGGAAGCGGCAACAACAAGAAAATCCCCACAGTCAGCAGACTGATGACCACCGGCATGGTAATGGTCCGCAGAACTGCGTATTCAATATTGCGATGAGCCCGCCAGACAAACAGTACGTAGGTCACGGAAATACTCATGAGCAATGCCCATGCAGCACCGGTGATACCTATCCATGCGACAAGACCGAGAAGAATCGGGATAAACACAATGATCTGAATCACGCGTACCTTCGCGACTTCCTCAGGTTTCCCGAGCGAGTAGAAGAGCACCCTGAAATTCTCCACCATGGGATGAAGTACTGCGTACGCCGCAAGGATTCGCAATACCGGCGCTGAATGAATCCATTTCTCGCCCAGAACTCCGGACATGAAATACTCCGGAATCAGAAGAAAAATCAGACCGAAAGGTATCAGCGTACGTATCAGAAAATAATTCACAAGCGTATAGGCTTCGGAAAGCTGGGAGGCATTTGTCTTCAAGCGTGAATACACCGGTAACGCAACGTTGATAATCGCCGGTGTCACTACTCGTGCGGGATACCTCGCAGCCATGGCTGCACGATCATAAATACCGACCTGGACATAGCTGTTCATGGATTTGATTACCAGTCGATCCAATTCCGTGTAGACAACTTCCAGAGATCGGGACCCAAGAAATCGCCAACCGAGCTGGAAAAACCACCTTGCCGTGTCACGGCTGAAAACAAGATTGATCCGCCAGCCTGCGAACAGGTAACCTCCGAACATGAACACTACGCCGGCGGCAATCTGACCCGCAACCATACTCCACACACCTGCTCCAAAAAAAGCGAGGGTAACCGCGACAATCGGATTGAGCAAATTCATGAAAAAGGATATTGCGGCTGTTTTCCGGAACTCCAGGTTCCTCTGAAGTATTGCGTCGAATAATTGGCCGAATAAATTGAAGATGTTGGCAATCGCAAGGGAGAAGATGACAGCGATCTCAATCGGATTCAGTTCCCTGAACAAGGAATATACATAGACTGATGCAACCGTCAGGCCGAGCGATGTGATACTGAGTCCGATATTCAAAACAAACGCAGTTGAATACAGGTGTTCACGTTCTTCCTGGCATTGAATGATGGAAAGATTGAAGGAAAATGCTGAGAGAATGAAAATAAATTGAATAATTGAGTTTGCGGTGGCGAAAAGACCGAAATCCTCCTCCAACAACAGGCGACCAAGGAGCGCCAGTGAGATGAAACCCACTCCCTGACTGATATAATTCGCAGCACTGGCCCACATCGCCCCCACCAGAGCTTTCCGCGCGATACTCATACTACATCTCCACTGAGCAGTGTACGATACACACCGACAACAGTATCGGCATATCGCTCCCAGGTGA
>JAGTUW010000065.1 GCA_018224345.1 Bacteroidota bacterium | reverse complement strand
TTGCGTGACAATATCGAACTGGCACCATTGCACAATCCTCACAATATCCGCGGCATTGTCGCCTGCAAACAACACCTTCCGGATATCCCCCAGGTCGGTGTCTTCGATACGGCATTTCACCAATCCATGCCGCCGGTGGCTTTCCTCTATGGCATCCCTTACGTCTTCTACAAGAAATACAAGATACGCCGCTATGGTTTTCACGGGACTTCCCATTTCTTCGTCTCGAACCGTATCGCGGAAATTCTTGGAAAACCGATTACGGACCTGAAGACCATTACCTGCCATCTCGGCAACGGTTGCAGTATGGCAGCGGTAATGCATGGGCAATCCGTCGATACAACCATGGGTTTTACGCCGCTCGAAGGTCTGATCATGGGGACTCGTAGCGGTGATCTCGATCCACAGCTCATTCTCTACATCATGGGAAAGGAAGGCCTGTCACTTGCGGAGGCAACGACGCTGCTGAACAAGCACAGTGGCCTGATGGGGATCTCCGGTGTCAGCAGCGACATGCGTGAAATCGAAGAGGAAACAGGAAAAGGTCACGATCGCGCAAAAATCGCTTTCGAGATGTTCTGCCTTCGGGTTACCAAGTACATCGGTGCATATGCAGCGGAGATGGCCGGAGTCGATGCGATCGTATTCACCGGCGGTATCGGCGAGAACAGTACGATGGTGCGTGAGCATGTCTGCCGGAAGCTCGGCTTTCTCGGTGTCGATTTCGATGCAGAGAAAAACAGCAGCGGGGCGAAAGAACGGATCATCACGAGCGAAAGCTCCAGGACTGTGGTCGGTGTCGTACCAACCAATGAGGAACTCGTTATCGCGCTCGATACTATGGCCATCGTCAACGGAGACCTCCCGCCATCGATGTGCAACATGAAAAAGAATAATGTCCTCGACCCGGTCGAGTAACTCAACGAAGCAGTGATGGGACGCACGAAGAACGTTGCGGAGCAATTCCGGTATCCTGCGCTTCTCGTGCGTCCCGTCCGTTCTATACTCGTCATCAAACCCCGGGCAATCGGCGATGTGCTCCTCAGTACTGTTGTCCTGCCAAATCTGCGCAATGCCTTTCCCGACGCGACCATAGCTTTTCTTACTGAGAGAGCAGCCGCGGATATTATCGTCGACAATCCCCTTATCGATACACCGATCGTCTTCGACTCTGCGAAGGAGCGTTATACGCACCTCCTTTATCGTCTTTACCGTTCCGGTTTCGACCTGGTATTCGATCTATTCTGCAATCCGAGATCAGCACAGATGACGTTCGCAACGCGGGCGGCGATCCGGGTCGGTTACCCCTTCCGTGGCCGTGCATGGGCCTACAATGTGCATGTCCGAAGCCGCGCGGATCGTGTACACAATACCGGGTTCAATCTCGACGCGCTGGCATGCCTGGCAATACCGATTACCGAGCAGCGCCTCAGCTTTCCGTTACCGGAAAACCGACGTGAGGAAGCTGTACGCATGACCAACCCAATCCGTCAAAGGTCCGGACCACTGATCGCACTTAATTCAAGCGGTACCTGGGAGAGTAAGCGATGGGGACTGGATCATTTCGCTGCACTCGCGGATACGCTTATTGACGAACTGCAGGCCAATATTGTTTTTCTGTGGGGACCGGGCGAACAGGGTGATGTTGATCACATCATCAGGCGTATGCGCAACGACGCACGCCCCGCGCCGCCAACCTCCATCGGAGAATTGGGTGCCTTGTTGGCGGAATGTGACTTTGCCATCAGTAACGATTCCGGCCCGATGCATATTGCCGCTGCTGTCGGAACGCCAACGCTCGGGATATTCGGCCCTACCAACCCTGCTCTGCAGGGACCATATCACAAGCAGAGTGCCTGGGTACGTCTGGAGGGGCTTAACTGCCTTGCATGTAATCTGACAACGTGTCAGATTGGAAATATCTGCATGCGTGATCTCTCTGTACAAACAGTGTATCGCGCGTTCATCAAGATGAAGGAAATCGTCAAATGAAATTACCCCACTCGATACGCCGGGTGTCCGCCTCCCTTTCGCTGGCCCTCCTTTTTGCAATGATGCTTCATTCTGCATGTGACAGCGGCACTGCCCCGATTGTGCCGCCATCTCTCCGAATTACACAACCCGTGGACAGCCAGGTTGTCAACGCTTCGGTGCTGCGTATCCTTACGGAAACCTCATCGCAATGCGGCTGTGATTCTTATGTGGAATTCTATATCAACGGCGTGCATACGTATACTGATTACCTGCCGTTCTTCTACTTTGATTGGGATATTCGCGGATTAAGCGGAGAGTACCTCATCTCCGCGCGCCTCGTCGAGGATTACGATGATGCCTCCGATACCGTTCGAGTTTTTATCGAGTAGTGATGATCAATCGATTTCGCTCCCGGAATCACTCGGCGAAACGAACCGTATAGCCAGCCGCCTCCAGGAGGGGAAGTACGGTCTCAGCTTTCCCCAGCACTGCAATCCGCCATTGATCAGGTGCACAAACGCGGCCGGCAACGCGCCGCACATCTTCGGCCCGCACATCCTGTATGGTCTGATTTGTTTCAAGCAAACGATCGACCGGCAACCCAAAGACAAGAGCATCTTTCAGGATGCGCTGCACCGAGCGATTTGTGGCCACAGAAAGCGCATCGTTACCGATAATGGAATTTTTCGCTTCCTCAAGTACTTCCTTATCGACGCCATTATCGATGATGTCCGTCAGTAAGTCACTGATTGTCAGCAGAACGGTATCTGCCAGGAGTGGGGATGTTGAGCCTGCAATCATTACATAATTGCAGCTCCTGCCGAATGCCAGTGTCGAGGTGAAGTTGTCGGAAACCACCCGATCAATCCACAGGGACTTATAGAGCCTTGCGGAAGGAGCTTCGCTGAGGATACTGTTCAGGACCATAAGGGCAGGAGCATCCGCATCGTATCGTGGCACTCCCTCCATGCCGATCCGGAAATAGCAGAGACCCTTCGGTGTATTGTCATCCGGAATAAGCAGCACATCCTTGTCCCCGCTTCCCATCACACGAGGCGAGTGGTCCGGTGCGTACACTTCATCTTCTGATTCGTTTTCCCATTGTCCGAACGCTTCGTTCAGTGCTGTACGGAGAAAAGGATATTCCAGATCCCCTGTCACCAGCACTGTTGTATTGCGTGGCTGGTAAAAGGTGGAGTAAAATGATCGCACCTGTTCAATCGATAATTCCTCAACCTCACTGGTCGTTGGTGTCAAATAGCGAGCCATAGCGCAGCCTTCTCCGCAAATACGCTGCACAGCGGCACTCGTGGCACGCTCGCCAAACGAAATCTGGCGGCCAAAGCGATGTCGGGCTTCGCGTTGCAGACGCTGCAGGGCCCCGTTGGAAAGTGCCGGTGCAGTGACGATATCCGAAAGAAGCTCGAGCGATGCAGAGAAATTCCACCTCAAAGATCTTGCGTAGAGTTGTGCATAGTCATACTGAACATATGGTACGATCACGCTCCCCAGACGTGCGAGCTCGGTCGTGATTGCATCGGTGCTCCTCTGTTTTGCACCAGTCATGAGAAGGAAATTTGTGGAGTAGGCGACTCCCGTATTATCGCCGGTTTCTCTGGACAGACCTGCATCCACAATCACATTGATTTCCACCAATGGAAGATCATTTACTCTTGCAAAAACAATCTTCAGCCCGTTGGTCAGACTGTCGTGAACGACACTCGGGACGAAACGAATGATAGAGCCCCTCGCCTTCGGGAGCGAAGCGGACTTCATCATCTGTCCATTGAGGGAAACAGGGATAGTCAGAGCGACACAGATCACGATGAGCAGATAAATTCTGGTATGGATCACACGGTGCCATGAACGTTGTCCGGACATCATTTCTTTCCCGTAGATTCGTTTCGGATGTACACTTCGAGAAAATGCTCCGCCCCACCAATGTCACTGGTAAGTACTGGTCCCTGCTCGCTGACGGAAAAATGGAAATCGTTTACGATTTCACCGGGCTTGATGATTGTGACGTCGTAATCCCCGGCCAAATCGAACAGATCAATTGCTGTCTCGGCATTGCCCACTCCCGGAAGCAGTCCCTTTGCCTGCAAGCCCTTGAGTTTGAATCGCAGCTTGCCTGTTTCATTCTCCTGGTCAATAGCGATCCTGTACTTGAAATGATTGAATTCTTCCGTTGTCCGAAAGTGGAAACGGAGGCAATCTTTCTGCTTTTCCGTATTGTACGCCGGATACACTTCCAGCGTATATTCAATCGGTCCTTTGTCGATGCGCGGAAACATTGTTCCTCCTGATATCGAACTCAGTGATGTGAAAGCGCGGTCATGTACTCAATCAATGAGGAAAACTCAACGGACTCCTGCGTCCCTTCCCTCATATTTTTTACCTGAGCAGTCCCCGACTGCAACTCGGTTTCGCCGACGATGACGACAAACGGGCACCCCAGACGATTGGCCTCCCTCATCTGCGCCTTCACGCTACGGTCTGCGTAATCGATTTCAACACTCAAACCACCTGTGCGCATTTTGATGGCGGTCTGGAAAACCCAATCCCTTGAGGCGGGATCCATGCCGATGAGATAGACCTCCGGAGAGTCTTCGGGAAACGTATACCCGTTCTTTTCCATGACCATGAGCATGCGCTCTATACCCGCCGCAAACCCGACGGCGGGCGTTTCTTTTCCACCGAGCTGCGTAACGAGCCCATCGTAGCGCCCTCCGCCACCGAGCGCGTCCTGTGAACCAATATCCGCGCTGATGAATTCAAACGCCGTCATAGTGTAATAATCGAGGCCGCGGACAAGGCGTGGATCGACGACATAGCCAATGCCGATTTCGTCGAGTAATGCGCAAGTGCGCTGAAAATGCTTTTGACATGTATCGGAGAGATAATCCAGGATAACAGGCGCATTTTTCGTCGCTTCCTTGTCCCGTTCGTCTTTGGAATCCAGTACCCGCATGGGATTCGACAGCGCTCTTTTCTGACTCTCGGTTGAAAGTCTGTCGTGGACACTGTCGAGGAAGCTCTGCAACACCTCGCGATATTGCGGACGACAGGTGGGATCTCCGACGGAATTGATCTTGAGTGTGAACGAAATACCGAGTCGTGTGTAGATATCGGAAGCCATCGCAATGATTTCCGCATCACATTCGGGCGAAGTCTGACCGATGGATTCGAATCCAAATTGATGGAATTGCCGGAAGCGGCCGGCTTGCGGGCGCTCCTGACGGAACATTGGTCCGATGTAGTAGAGCTTGTTGAGCACACGTTGATCGCCGAGACCATGCTCAATAAATGAACGTATTACCGGTGCCGTCATTTCCGGACGGAGAGTCAGGCTGCTTCCACCCTTGTCCGTGAAGGTATACATTTCTTTTCCGACAATATCTGTCGCCTCACCAATCCCACGGGAGAATACCGTCGTATCCTCAAATATCGGAGTTCGGATTTCACCGTAACAATACCGATGCATGACCTCGCGAATGACCTGCTCAAGATGTCGCCAGGCGACACTGTCGTGCGGTAGAATATCTTTCGTGCCCTTGACCGATTGCAATGTTGCTCGTCGTTCCATATTTATGTTCATGGTGAATTAAAAAGGCACGCCCATGGCATGCCTGAAAATCGTACATCCGTAAACCAAGCCCGAACTGTCCCGTACCCTAGACATCGAGATAGTTCATTTCCTCTTCTTTGAGGATCTGAAGAATCTCAGCGGGTGATGTGGCCTCGAGGAGCGTATTTCGCAGCTCTTCCTTGTTCATCAAGCGGGAAATACGACTGAGAAGTTTGATATGCGCACCGACGAGACTATCCTTGCCGATGAGGAGAAAGAGCAGACGTACCGGCTCATGATCGAGACTCTGATAATCGATAGGATGTTCAGTAATCCCAAAAGCCGCGACGATGTCGGAGACCGCGTCAGTTTTGCCATGTGGAATGGCAAAGCCCTTGCCGACGCCTGTCGACATGATTTTTTCTCTCTCGAATATTGCCTGACGTACCTTGTCAATGTCCTTGATCTTCTGCGATTTCGCCGAAAGATCAATGATTGCGTTGATGACCTCATCCTTGTCCTTCCCCGGTATGTTGACCTGAATCAGGTCCTCAGTCAGTATACTTGTAATTTTCATTTTTAGCGATTATTTGATTCATTCACGGAATACGTCCTTTCAATTTACGCATTGTCGCGCCACTGAACAACCTTCGATTCGTATTCCGCTGTCAGAGAATCCGCGGTTTCCTTCGTCGGTGCCTCGGCGAACACAGTGAAGACCTCATGCTCCTTGCTCGGAATAAGCAACACCCAGGTATTCGGTTCAAAAAAGATCTTGATGCCGTCAACCAGCTCGCGCTCAAATTGTTCGGATGCATGCATGGCATTGCGCATCACTCTTCCCTTCGCTTGCCAGGGGCAATGAACATTGCGATGAGCACGATACAGGCGCAGCAGATCGCGATCCACGTCCCCGATACGCATGCCGGTGATTGCCATCATTTCGAGGATCTTACCAACACTGTACATTGCGTCAGTGGCGAAGAGGAATTCCGGAAAAATAAAGCCGCCCTTCGTCCCAGCTACAAAATCGATATCCGGATCCGCAAGTACAGCGTTCATCATACCCCCGTGCGTATTTGACGTACGCAGCAATTCAACTTCATATTCTCTGGCTACCTGATCGATTTCCGCTGACGCGGATATCGGGCAGGCCATTTTCCGGACAGGCGCATCGATGTCACGTCGTGCCTGCAGGTAGATGTTTGTAACGACACTCGCGACCCTGTCTTCATCGAGCACATTGCCATGTTCGTCGGTAAGAAAAACTTTTTCTGCTCCTGCATCAAGCAGGATGCCGATATCGCTGGAAAGTGATTTGACAATCCCGGAAACATGTTGACAGGCATCGTCAAATTCTTCGCGTGTGCGGGTAAGGCGCGTGCGGTCGATGTAGGCATTCAGGGAGACCACTTTGGCTCCGAGTTTCCCCAGAATATTTGGAAAGACCGACGATGCGATCCCGTAGGAATAATCGATCACGACATTGAAAGTCTTGCTGGATATCAGCTCATGATTCAGCGTCGAAAGAAATCGCTCGCGATAGGCCTCTGTCGTGCGTTCCGGAAAATACAGCGACCCGATCAATTCATGAGACGCTCTTCTGAACTCCTCTGAAAAAAACTGTCGCTCAATTGCTTTGGTTCTCTTGCCAGAAAGGTCCTGACCGTCGGCATCAAAGAAGATAATGTCCGTTGAACGTTTGTCGAACGGCGATTTCCGGACATGAAACCCGGAAACATATTTGCCGCTACGCAATATCTGCCGGAGCATCGGAATTGAGGTACTTTGCATGTCATGAACATTGACTCCCGCGCTCATCAGGCCGGCAGCCATTGCACGCTTTATCATGCGGGAGGAATTATCCGGATCCCGCGATGCAAGCACCTGGCTTCCCTCATCGAGAATCGCACCCAGAGAGGTACCGAGTTTTGCACCAAATTCCGGATTGACCTCAATGTTCGCCGTTCCTGTCACACGGGCATCAGCAAACAGTTCGCGGAGCCATTTATCCTCCCATACCAGGGATTTTGAAAGGACGGCGCCATCCTGAACGACCTTCTCCGGCCACAATTTGATATTGGAAAGGAGCGAGGCCTCCTGACCTATATTGCAACGATCGCTGATAAATACATTTTCGGCGACCATAGCGCCGGCATGAAGAACTGTCTCATATCCCACGACGGAATTCGTGATCTGCACTGAATGCTCAAGAGTACAACCGTCCCAAATCACTGAATTGATGATAACAGCGCCGTCATGAATCGTGACATTGCTGCCAATGACGCTGTTGATGATACGTGCCGAGTCCGCGATGCGAACATTCTGCCCGATAACAACACGTCCATTCCAGTGAGGACGATTCGCGGGGACAATACTTCCCTCTCCGATGTACACTTCCCCGTCACGCGTCCCTTCAATGGTCACCCGCACATTGTCAGCGATGCAGTCCATGCTTGCTTCATGATACTCGCCGAGATTGCCAACATCGCGCCAATATCCTTCCGCAATGTATCCGCACAACTTCTTGCCTTCCTGCATCATTATCGGGAAGAGGTTCTTGCTGAAATCGAAATCCTCTTTGTAAGGAATCATTTCCAGTATATGATTTTCGAGAATATATATACCGGTGTTTATTGTGTCGCTGAATACCTCTCCCCACGACGGTTTCTCAAGAAAACGGGTTATAGTGCCATCATCATCTACGATGACCACCCCGAATTGCAACGGATTCGGCACGCGCGTGAGCACTATGGTGGCATCCGCTTTCTGCTCCTTGTGGAATTGCACAGCAGCTGTAAGATCAAAATCTGTCAGTACGTCACCGCTGATGATGAGCACGCGGTCATCGCCGATTTTCTCATAGGCATTACGGACACTCCCGGCTGTACCGAAATCCGCCTCTGCGAGCATGTACTGCATGGAAATACCAAAATCGCTGCCTTCGCCAAAAAAGTTGCGTATGACATTCGGATGATAGAAAAGCAGTGAAATCACATCTGTGTACCCATGTTGCTTGAGGAGATCGACGATGTGGAGCATCATCGGTCGGTTCACCATGGGGACCATCGGTTTGGGGACGTTGCAGGTTAACGGACGCAAGCGAGTACCAAACCCACCCGCCATAATAACAGCTTTCATAATGCCTGGAGATTAGTTGACACAGGTCATAGTTTGATGGAAACTACGAAAATGTCCTACCGCTCGCAAGAGGCAACAGGGGAAAACAATGAGATTACGGTGAGTTCCGCATTGAATGAAGCGAACATCCACCGATGCGGTTCTGCGAGATTCGAAAGACCTTGCTCAGAAAGGTTGTGGGGGAAGATTGACGAAATCGATCATAATATCGATGTCATGAATGAACGTTCCTGTACCCAGATCTAATGGGGAGGGAGCGTGTGCATCTCCTGTCTTCGAATAGACACCGACCGCACGCCAATCTGTGAATGGGTCCGTACCGTAATTCTGGGCGATGACGATGTATTCATATATCCCACTCAGGGCTTCACTCTGGAACGTGTAGGAGATGGTGTCCTGCCCGTAGGGTAATTCGTCGCTGAAGAATGCAGTCCCTTCAATAACTTCGCTGAGAATATCCTTCGGGGGATAATTGCGGAACGCGGCAAGTCTGAGATCACGAACGCTGTCGGGTGGAGGCCATTCTCCACGCACCGTGATGTTCCCGCTGAAGCCTGGTAACGTAAGGTTGCCGGCAGGTGCGAGTCCGTGATCCTCGCAACCAGTTGCCACCGGGAGAAGAGCAGCACACACGACCAGCATGCCGACAAGATATGCACAGTGCAGAGAGTGGCTCTTGTTCATTTCACGATTGCTCCTTCTCTGATCGCTTGCACTGGTGCAAGCAGCACGGGCCCTTCTTCTTCCGTCGATGCCGCAAGAATCATACCCTGACTTTCAATCCCGAAAAGCGTTGCCGGCTTGAGATTTGCAACGATGACCACCTGTCTGCCGATCAGATCTTCGGGTACACAAGTCGTGGCTATCCCGGCGACGAGTTGACGCGTTTCGAAACCGATATCAACAATCAGTTTCAAAAGTTTTTTTGATTTCGGAACGGCTTCGGCTTTGATGATATTTCCGATCCGCAGATCGATCTTCATGAAGTCGTCTATGGTGATCTGTTCCTTCAACTCCGGATGAACAATCTCGGGACCTTCGGAAAGAACGCCGAGCTTTGCAGTTTCCTTCTCCATTGTAGCATCGTCGATTTTTTCGAAAAGAATCGTGCGCTCCCCGACAGGGTGCCCGGCAGGAAGTCGGTGCAGCACTATCGCGTCCCAGTGACCAGCCGATGCATGGTCGATGTTGAGGAGCGTACGCAATTTCTCCGCAGTGAACGGGAGCACAGGTTCAATCAAAACCGTCAATGCATGTAAGGCCTGCAGACTGCAATGCATGGTATTCGCACAATGACGCCTATCCGATTTAATCGTTTTCCATGGTTCCCGGTCATTGAAATACTTGTTGGCAGCGCGGGCGAGATTCATCGTTGCGGTGACGGCGTCGCGAAAGCGAAAGCGTTCGTAGCAATCGGATACCTGCGCGGCGATTTCTCCAAAGCGTGCGAGGAAGGCTTCATCTTCGGGAAGCAATCCATCAGCGGCGGGTACGACACCGTCGAAATGTTTATGCACAAAATGCACGGTGCGATTCACGAAATTTCCGAGAATGTCCGCAAGTTCGTTATTGTTTCGTGCCTGAAAATCCTTCCAGAAAAAATCGCTGTCTCGCGTCTCAGGCATGTTCATCGCCAGCGTATAGCGGAGTGGATCCGCGGGATATGTATCAAGAAACTCGTTGAGTTCTATCGACCATCCTGTACTTTTGCTGAATTTCTTCCCCTCCAGATTGAGAAATTCATTTGCCGGGACATTGGCGGGCAGGACATACCCTCCCTTCTCCATAAGCATGGCGGGGAACATGAGACAGTGAAAGACAATATTATCCTTTCCGATAAACGGGACGTAACGTGTCTCTTCGTCGCACCAATACTCCTTCCATTTCTCCGGCTGCCCGATGCGCTCGGCCCATTCCTTGCTCGAGGAGATGTAACCGAGGACGGCCTCGAACCAGACATAAATCACCTTTCCCGCTTCCTCCTCCCCGGGGACAGGGATCCCCCAGTCCATGTCTCGAGAGATCGGACGATCACTCAGTCCTGATTTCAACCAGGAACGAACCTGCTGCAGCACGTTTTCCTTCCATTCATCGGCGTGACCTTCGATATAGTGCTCGAGTCGTTCCTGATACTCGCCGAGCGGAAAATGCCAATGCCGTGCATCGCGGATTTCCGGAACAGCATCGCTGAGCAGACTTTTGGGTTTCAGCAATTCCGTTTGTTCGTAGTACTTACTACAGTTTTCACACTGGTCACCATAGGCACGATCGTAGCCACAATGAGGGCAGGTCCCGATCACGAAACGATCGGGCAGAAACATGCGCGCCTCCGGATCATACAGTTGTTTTTCAATGCTCTGACGCAACAGCCCTTTATCACGAAACTCAACGAACCACTCGCGCGCAGTTTCATGATGTACGGGGAGTGATGTCCGGGAATAGTTGTCAAAACTCATCCCGATGCGATCAAATGCACGCATATTCAACACATGGTAGCGATCGATGATATCCTGTGGGGAAACACCTTCCTTCCGTGCGGAAATGAGTATGCTGACTCCATGTTCGTCGGAACCACAGACGAACAGGACATCTCTTCCTTTCAGGCGCTGATATCTGGCGTACATGTCAGCGGGAAGATATGCGCCGGCGAGATGACCAAAATGAATGGCACCGTTGGCGTAAGGAAGTGCCGATGTTACAAGTATGCGTTTATTATCCATGAATATGTTGTCCAGAACAAGTAGCGGATGCTGCCTGCGCACGTTGCGCATATAACATGGCATTATAGCCAAATCATCCTACCTGGGCAACAGCGTGTCAATAACGGAGTCGTCCCGAAAGAGCAACCCCGACGACTGAGGGATTACGGGTAATCCCGCAGAGCATCACCCCGTTTACACCGACGGCAACATTAAACCCTGCGCCTTTCCGGGTGTCAAAAACGAGTTGTCGGATAACGTGATGGTTGCCGCCCTGGTACACGGATATTGCAGTTCCCGCGACAACGTGACGGGACATTGATGTCACAAGAAGGATTTTCTCCGGATGTTCATGTGCACAGAGACATCGCATCAGAATCATGCAGTTCGTACATTGTGTTTTTGATGCAGGATACCCATGAAGAGGATATGATCGAAGCGTGCCGTCAAGGTGACCGGGCGGCATTCAATCAACTGGTACAGATGTATCAGGAGAAGGTATTCGTCGTTGTACAACGCATGGTCGACAATACGGATGATGCGTATGACATCACACAGGAAGCGTTTGTCCGTGCATATGAAGGAATTTCAGGGTTTCGCGGTGAGTCGCAACTGTTCACATGGCTTTACCGGATTGCCGTGAATATGAGCCTGAATCATCTTCGCAAGAAACGACTTCGCGGCTTTCTCCGGCTTGAGGATGGACATCAGGCAGTTGCTGCCGGTGACCCATCCCCGGCGGCCGATGCCGAGGCAACAGAACTGCGCAATCTGGTCGAAACGGCTATCGAGATGTTACCCGCAAAACAGAAAGCCGTGTTCGTTCTGCGTTACTACGATGAAATGCCGTATGAAGAAATTTCGACCATACTCGGTACCAGTACAGGCGGATTAAAGGCAAATTATCACCATGCAATGAAAAAGATAGAGACCTATGTCAAAGCTCATTTGTGATATCTGTCGCGGGGTGCTCCCCGATTATGTTGATGGAAAACTCGATGAAACCGCATCGCACAGGCTGCGTCAACATCTGGCCTCTTCACCGTCCTGTGCGGAAGAGGAAAGACGGCTCCGCACGTTATTTGCGCAACTCCCTGCGCGTTCCACGATACCGACCCCGATGCCGGATCCCGCCGGTCTGCGTGCAGCAATCAATGAACGGCTTGACAATCGAACAGGAGACACCACAGGGCCTCGCAGCGTTTTGCTGCGTCCGTCCGTAGCCATTCCCGTATTCGCCACAGTCTTGCTCTTCATCGTGGGTATCTCCTTGATCTTCTTTCCTCACGGCAACGATGAGTCCGGAAATGAATATGCTTCCCTGTCAGAAATGGATGTGTATTCTCCGTCGGAGAACGTACTGATTGTCGCGGAACAGTTTGAAGACAGCTTCATTTCTTCGCCTTCTTCCACGCATCTGCAGCCGGAAGTTCTCAATGACATTTTTCGTTTTGGTGATACGGAAGCTCTCGAAGCTGCAATTGACCGTTCACTGCTGGAAGAAATTCCGTACGAAGCAATTATCGCTGTGGGCTTCGACTATCTTCCCTCGGATGAAATGCCTGGATTGATCAGCAATGTAGAAACCGATTATCTCGTACAGTCACTCGAACAACAATCAATCACGCTTCTCTGAAAACATCATGAAATTTTTCATACTCATTCTCACGATCACACTTGGGGTTGCATTCGATGCCAACGCACAAAATGACCCCGGGCCTGGAGGAAAAGGACGCGAACGAATTGAACAGCTCCGGCGCGTCAAACTTATCGAAGCATTGGAGCTGAACGAAGAGCAGGCCGTCCGCATCCTTGTCAGAGAAAAAGAATATCGCGAGGAGCAACGTGCGCTGAAGAAGCGTCGCGATAATCTGGTCGATGACTTGCGCTCTCTCATCGAGGACAAGGCTGATGAAGCAGGCATAAGAAAACAACTGGCTGCGATCAACGAGGTCAATCTGCAGCTCGTGCAGAAAAAACACACCTATCTCCTGTCATTGGAGGATCTGCTCAGTATCGAGAAAATCGGGAAAATCATTCTTTTCGAAGAACGCTTCTGGAAAGAAGTACGCCGCCTGCTCATAAATGCTGATCGTCCCAGCCGCCGTTGACATTTCTGAACCGTCCAGGGACGAGCAACACGCGTGGAAATATTTTCGGGTAGGAAAAAACGGGGCAAAGGCGTAATTTTTGAGATGAAACAGATTGCGCAACATATCAAAACCGGCGCGATGAAAATCGCGGATGTTCCGCCTCCTGCCATCGGACGCGGGATGGTACTGGTAAAAAACTATTTTTCCGTTATCAGTGCCGGAACAGAAAAAACTTCCGTCGACTCAAGAAAATCTTCTCTTCTGCAAAGAGCACGCAGTCAGCCCGATGAAGTCCGCAAAGTCATCGATGAAGTCAAGCGCAACGGACTTCTCCGTACCTACAAACGGGTGATGGGGAAATTGGATTCTTACGCCGGGCTCGGCTACAGTACGGCAGGCGTCGTTCTGGCGGTCGAAGAGAGCGTGCAGGACATCGCGATCGGTGACCGCGTTGCCTGCGCCGGAGCGGAATATGCGATTCATGGAGACATCATCGCCGTACCGCGCAATCTCGTTGCGCGCATTCCCCAAGGTGTTTCAATGGAATCCGCCGCCTACGCAACCATTGCGGCGATTGCTCTGCAGGGAGTCCGGCAAACAGCCCCGCTGCTCGGTGAAACCATTGTAGTGATCGGTCTTGGATTGCTCGGTCAGATTACTGTTCAGTTTCTCAAAGCCAACGGTTGCAAGGTGATCGGCGTGGATCTTGATCCTTTCGCCGTCGAGATGGCCTTGCGATCAGGTGCTGATGTGGCGCTGCATCGTATTAAAGATCCGGTTGAGAGTATCGTGCAGTCGGTCAGTGGCGGTTACGGCGCGGATGCGGTCATCATTACGGCGGGGACAACCAGCAACGATCCTGTCGAGCTTGCAGGGATTATCACACGCGAGCGCGGGCGCGTCGTCATTGTCGGGGCCACTACGATGAATATTCCCCGCGGCCCATATTATATGAAGGAACTGGATGTCCGTATCTCCCGATCTTATGGGCCGGGACGCTACGACACCCGATATGAGGAAGGCGGTCTCGATTACCCCATCGGTTATGTGCGGTGGACAGAAAACAGGAACATGCAGGCCTTTCTCCAATTGCTCGGTCAGGGACGTTTCGACACGGATGTATTTACCACGCACCGCTTCCCTGTCGATGACGCGCACAAGGCCTACTCTCTTATTGAGGGGGAGAAAAAGGAAGCGTATGTCGGCATATTACTCTCCTACGACGATGTCGACGAGGAAGAATTACAATCAATGACACATGAAATGACGGTAAAGAGCGACAGCCCGGCTCCCGTCATTTCCCCAAAGCGCAGTTCGCTTACCGTCGGGTTCATCGGTGCCGGAAGTTTCGCTTCGGGGTTTCTTCTTCCACATCTCAAGGCAATGCCGGATGTGACCCTCGACTGCGTTTGCAACAGGAGCGGACTTACCGGATCTGACATGCGTAATAAATTCGGCTTCCAACGTGCCACTACAAGACCGGACGAGATTCTTTCCGATGAACACATCGGTACAGTATTTATTGCCACGCGTCATGGACAACACGCACCGTTCGCCTATGAGGCCCTGCGGCACGGAAAGCATGTTTTTGTCGAGAAGCCGTTGGGGCTCAATGAAGCAGAAGTTGCTCCGATAGAGGCCCTGCTCATGGCACAACCCGAGCTACGCGGAAAACTGCATTTGATGGTGGGCTTCAATCGCCGTTTTGCACCGCTTGTCATGCATATGCGGGAGTTCTTTTCATCATCCCGCGAGCCCTCAATTATTCATTACTATGTCAACGCGGGCTTCCTGCCGAAAGATCACTGGACCCAGGATCCCGTCGAGGGTGGGGGCCGGATTATCGGTGAAGTGTGTCATTTCATCGACACCATAGAGTATCTGACTGGAGCCCTTCCCCTGCGCGTTGCCGCGGAAGCGATCGCCACTGAAAACGAAGCGATAACCCCATATGACAATGTGAACATCACAATGCACATGCAGGACGGCTCTCTTGGTATCATCACCTATGTTGCAAATGGAGATGGATCCATTCCGAAAGAGCGCATCGTCATGTCGAGCGGCAACGCAACAGCGGTCATGGATAATTTCCAATCGCTGATCCTTGCCAGGGACGGCAGACAGAGCCGCAAAAAAGGTGACGGAGACAAAGGACATCGCAACGAGGTACTTGCCTTCATGGATGCGATACGGAAGAAAGACGAGCCCCTGATTTCTCTTGACAGCTTGCTCGCGACAACACGTTGCACCTTCCACATACTCGAAGCACTCAACAGCAAGGACGTTGTGACGCTGTGATTCCAGTACCGAAGAAGCAACAGCGTCGTGGCCGGGAGAAAAGGCGTTGAGCATTTTCGAAGCCATCGTTCTCGGCATTGTGCAGGGCCTGACGGAATTTATTCCGATCAGCAGTACGGCACATCTCCGTATCATTCCCGCCTTTTTTGGCTGGGACGATCCCGGTGCAGCCTTCACGGCTGTTTCACAAATCGGAACTCTGATAGCTGTTTTTATTTACTTTCGCAAGGATATTTCGATTCTGTCCATGGCATTTACCCGATCTCTCGTTGTGATGCGGCCGTTTGCCACACCGGAGTCCCGCATGGCCTGGTGGATACTTTTCGGCACGATTCCAATCGGCGTGCTCGGCTTGCTCTTCAAAGATCTGATCGAAACGGAATTCCGATCGCTGACCGTCATCGCGATCTCCCTGATCGTCCTCGCTCTGCTGCTTGGCGTTGCCGAATGGGCTGGAAAACGCAAGCGTAGCGCGTCTGAACTGAATTTTCTGGATGTCCAACTCATCGGGATTGCCCAGGCTTTTGCACTTATTCCGGGCGGATCCCGTTCGGGAACAACGATCATGGCAGGGCTTTTCCTCAATCTCAAGCGGGAAGACGCCGCGAGATTTTCTTTTCTGCTGGGAATTCCCGCTATCACATTGAGTGGTCTTTACCAGCTCTATCAGCTTCGCAGTGAACTGCTCGGCGATCTCGGCATCGCTTTGGTCATAAATGTTGTGGTTTCCGGTATTGTTGGTTTTCTTTCCATAGCATTTCTTTTGCGTTATCTTCGCTCGCACAGCACCGCGCTGTTCATTGTGTATCGCATCGCACTTGGTATTGTCATTCTCATTCTGATTTCCAATTATGTCATACAATCGTAAAGGAGTTGAATATGAAGCTGTTCCGTGTAATTTCAATCACCCTGTTTTTGTTCATGCTGGGTGCGTCCGCATCTCACGCACAGACAGACGCCACATCAATCAACAAGGAGGATGCAGTGGAAAATGAAATCGTTGTCATTGAAACAAATGTCGGAAACATCGAACTTGAGATGTATCGGAGTGACGCGCCCAAGACAGTAGAGAATTTCGTTGAACTTGCCAAGAAAGGCTATTTCGACGGCGTCATATTTCATCGTGTCATCAGCGGCTTCGTCATTCAAGGAGGAGACCCGACAGGCACCGGAACTGGTGGGGAAAGTATTTACGGCAAACGTTTCGAAGACGAAATCGACAAATCATCCGAGATTTACAAGACAGGATACAAACGTGGTGTGCTGGCTATGGCCAATGCCGGTCCGAATACAAACGGTAGCCAGTTCTTTATCTGCCATCAGGACGTCAGCCTGCCACCGTCGTACACCATTTTTGGAAAGGTGATCGACGGCATGGACACGGTCGACAGCATTGCATCGACCAAAACCGATCCGAACAACCGTCCGTTGCAAGAGATCGTCATGCAGAAAGTTTATGTGAAACAATAATGCTCTTTGGATAAAACGGATAAGCCGTTGACTGACAAGGATTTACAACGACATATCAAAAGCGGATCCCTCCTCCCTGTCTATCTTCTTTATGGGGAGGAGGAGTATCTTATCGAGCGCAAAGCAAAGACGTTGTTGGAGGCTGCGCTCGGCGATGGAGATCCTTCGTTCAATCTTGATCTCTTTCGTGGTACCGAACACAAGGCAGAGGAGGTCGTACTGGCCGCAAATGCATTTCCATTTATGGGAAGCCGGCGTGTCGTACTTGTCAGGGAAAGCGAATCTCTCTTGAAGCAGGCTGCCCTGGGTCGTTATGTGGAGCAGCCCTCCCCCGAGACGGTATTGATTCTTTGCGCTGCTTCCGCGAAGCCAGCAAGGAAGGGACGCGGAAAGAAAGGCCCCGGGACCGCTGATGTCCTGGCTATTCTTCAACATGCGGGGGGGGAATTCGGGTCTGTCGGTGCAGCTGTCGAATACAAGGCCCTGAAAGATGCAGAGGCGCAGAAGTGGATTCTTCATGAAGCAGCACGCTGCGGCAAATCAATCTCACACGAAGCCTGCCTTCTGCTTCACGCGATGAGAGGAAATTCGGCTCGCCTGCTGTCACAGGAAGTGGAAAAATTGCTGATCGCCCTTCCTGCCCAACAGGAAATCGACATCGAGAGCGTTTACTCATTTCTTGGGACTTCCCGTCAATACAACGTGTTTGAATTCACGAATGCTGTCATGGAACGCGATGCTTCGCGTGCACAGGATATTCTTCATCATCTGCTCATCGCCACCGAGCCTCTGATGTTGGTCAATATGCTGTTCCGCCAACTCTCGCATATCTGGAGGATTCGGGGCATGCGTTTTTCCGGACGCGCTACGGATGAAGACGCTCGTAAACTTGGCCTGATCTGGGGATGGCAAGTGGAAAACATCCGGAAGTATGTCAAGAATTTCCCCGATAGTTCGTAT
>JAGTUW010000064.1 GCA_018224345.1 Bacteroidota bacterium | reverse complement strand
TGTAGGGGGTTCCGGACTGGAAATTCATGGTCGCCAGCGTGACCTGTGTCTGTCGCGCTGTGATATTGGTCGTATCGAGCAAACCTGTCCAGTTGGCTGCGGTCTGTGTGGCACCGTTCAGTGTCCAGTTGATCGTTGCCGATGTAAGCTGATTGGTGCCGTAATTCCGCAGTGTGACGGTGACAGCTTCCTGGCCGGCACAGAAATCCTGCGGTGAATCGATGGAGGCGATACCGGCGTCGTTCGGACCTGTGACCGTCGGCGTGTAATACACTTCCACGCGTGCAATCGAACCGCTGGTCTCCTGAGAAACCGCCTGGACGGGATAGCTGCCGGACTGATAGACCATACGGGTCAACGTTGTCTGGTAGCCGAGAATGCTCGAGCTATAGGGACCTGAAGGGGTACCGTAGGAATTCGCATTGTTCGTGCCGCTGGCTCGCGTGCCGAACACGGCAATGTAGTCGCCTGACTGAATGTTGATATTGCAGGGGATGACTGTTGTGGTATTGATGTTGGTCCACAACCCGAGGGAGGTGTGCGCGGTCGTCGACGCTGCGAACACAGGCGGCGGACCGGCAGCGAAGCGTATGATCTGCACGCTCTGTGCACCGTTGCCGACATCGGTCGGCACTTTGACGCCGACGATGGTGAAATCCGTCGGTGCCTGGAACCAGAATCCGCGGATCTGACTGGAGGTATAGGTCGAACCGTATTGCGGCAACGGGAGCATGGTCTGTGCTTCCGCAATGAAACTGGCGCCGACCATGTGTGAGAAAATCACAGCAAAGATAATCGACAGCACGCGATTGCCTGTGATCGATGAGTGTGTGTAAATCGAAGTTTTCATTGGACTCCTGAATAATGTGGGATGATAGTTTCTACTTTATTTCAATAACTTATCTACGCATGCGTCAGGATTTCCTGAAATGAAAGCCTGTTGCTTCGTGAAGGATGCACACAGAGTGATATTTTGGAGGATACAGGCTGTATGCATAAATCGTATTTTCATAGAGCTTTCGCCGGATGGAGAAAACTTACAGACAGAATAGAAGTTTTTCCATACATAAACAAGAAAAAAACCACCAAAAGGGCGTGAATAATAATCACGGCCGCGGTGCGGTGACATGGCGGCACTGCGCCGATTATTCACACCCGGCAAGAAGTGCTGGAGATGCTCGTCATGGCATTGATGACTTTCCCGCTGTCGGCTTGCCGTCTTGCCGGGAAACAGGGACGAATTATTATTGTTCGAATGCGGAAGCAGTCAGGACGCACTGTGCAATGAATTCTGCACCGCCTGCTCCTTCCACTCCATATTTTGTATATTGCTCCATTGCAACAACAAGGGGCTCTACGATGGCGCGCTATTTCATGCATTTCTGGTCGGACGAAAAGTGCGGGGCACGCTTTCGTGCCAGACTCAGTGGTACGATGCTCAGCTATTCCGCCGGCGATGATTTCCAGCGTATGGGTGTTGCACCGGGTGATGTGGTCTACATCATCAGTGTTTATGACGGACAGGTCATGCTCATCGGTGGCATACCTGTCGGTAGCGTCCTGACATCACGTACAGCGGCGATGTCTGTCATTGACGATGATGTGGAAGCAGCAGCAGAGTACATCCTGCCGGTGGAAGGGTTTGCGACGGAACAGTATTTTACTCGACAGCTCCTGATGGAGGAAGTGGGTGATCTCCGTATCCTGACCCCGGAAGGAGGGACGAAACCGTTGCGCTTCGCAGACGGAGACGAAGTTGATGAGCAGTCGCTGCAGGGTGTGCATGAAATCACCCCCGCATCCGCACTGCTGCTCGATCAGGTACTCTCACAGCCTTTTCAGGATTTCCTCTCCATCGCTGATGAACAGGAGGAAGAAGATGAAATCGATGATTCCGATCTCGCGGCCATTTCCCTCAGCTTCGCCGATGAGCAGCTGAACCGCCGTGTCCGGTCAGCGGCGATGGATTTTGTCGTCTGGGCATTCGAAGAGAAAGGCTGGACGGTGTTGCACGTTGACGATCCCGAGGAGGGGTACGATCTCCAATGCACGATGGGCGATGATCATCTGCATATCGTCGTCAAGGGAAATGTCAACGACACGATAGAGTTCATGCTCGGAGAACTCGAATACGCCCGTGCCGAACATGATGGACATTTCGCCCTCTGTCTTGTCAGTGCCGCGCTCTCGGACAAACCTCGCCTCTCGACCTTCAGTGGCGATGACCTCTATGATCTTTTCGACGCCCGACCGTTGCACTGGGTCTTCCGTTACCGTGAAGAAGAAGATACCCTTGATACTGAAGATTTCTGAACAGGTCAGCGGCTTCCATGACTGGAACATCCATGAGTAATCGATCCCCCGTCGTAACATTGCTGCAGGGCAGGGAGGGTTCCGTCCTGCGCCGTCATCCCTGGATTTTTTCAGGCGCGATACGTAATGTCAAAGGTTCTCCGGCTCCGGGAGATACCGTGCATGTGCTCGACAGCACGGGCCACCCGCTCGGTTGGGCCGCCTGGTCGCCACAATCCCAAATCCGTGCGCGTATGTGGACCTTCGATGCGGAGGAGATTGTTGATGAGGAGTTTTTCCGGCGGCGCATCTCTTCCGCGATTACTCTGCGCGATCGCTTGTTTGTTAATACTGACTGCAATGCATTCCGATTGCTCGCTTCTGAAGCCGATCTGCTGCCCGGTGTCATCATCGACCGCTATGACAATACGCTGCTCCTGCAGTTTCTCTCTGCGGGCGCGGAGAGGTGGAAGGACGTCATCATATCATTCCTCAGGGAATACTACGCTGACGCCTTCCTGTATGAACGGTCGGATGGCGATGCGCGAGTCAAGGAAGGACTGGCGGTGCGCGCAGGTCCTGTCGGGAGTCCCGTTCCTGCCGCCCACTGCCTGATTCGCGAACATGGACTTCGTTTCGCCGTGGATATCGTTGCAGGACACAAGACGGGCTTCTATCTCGATCAGCGGGATAACCGCGCACTGCTTGGTACAATGGTGGAAGGAGCGGAGGTGCTGAACTGTTTTTCCTATACAGGTGCGTTTGCCATGTATGCATTGGCGGGCGGGGCCATCCGTGTTACGGATGTCGATGTCTCCGCTGACGCACTTGCAATTGCCCGTCGCAATCTCACTCTCAACGATCTGAGTGAAAACCGTTACGAACAGATGCAGATGGATGTGTTCTCCTGCCTGCGGCGATGTCGCGATGAAGCACGGCAATTCGATGTGATTGTGCTCGATCCCCCGAAATTTGCGACGTCAAAATCGCAGGTTGACCGTGCCGCACGTGGATATAAGGATATCAATCTGCTCGCAATGAAACTGCTGCGTCCCAGTGGACTGCTGTTTACCTTCTCCTGCAGCGGGCATATCCCGCTGCCACTCTTCAGTAAAATTGTGGCGGATGCTGCCGTCGATGCACGACGGCATGTTCGTACCCTGCGGATGATGACACAGGCACCGGATCACCCAATGGCATCGGCGGTACCGGAATCCTGGTATCTCAAAGGGTTGCTCTGTATCATGGACTGACGCGGAAAAAAACGAGGAGCGCAATCGCACTCCTCGTTCCACACATACACACAGAGGTACTTCGCTATTTGTTTTGGTCGGAGGTGGTGTGCATCCTGCTCATACTTCGAACGAATGCGTGCCAGTATCTTGATACAAAGATAACACCTCCACCTTTCAACGGACTGAATTCTTCATTACAGACGTCTTAATTTCCGCATGGTAACAGACGTCTTCTCCCTTCATAAATCCGCCGAAAACTCCCACTCCGGATTTTTCTTCCGGGCCGCACAGGACATATTTCTTTTGCCAATAGAGGGGGGATTTCTATTTTACACAATGATACGGACGCTGTTGCTCATATTCGTCTTGGGCGGGACATTGTTTTCGCACACACTGATCGGCCAGGTGCTTGAGGCTCCTGAGTGGGCCCGGGGCATGGTCTGGTATCTCGTTATGCCGGATCGTTTTGAAAATGGCGACACGCCGAACGATCCGACTGCGGCCTACGTGTTCGATGATCAGCGTATTCCCTGGAAAGTCTCGGAATGGACGGCGAACTGGTATGAGCGCAGTATCGAAGAAAAGATGCTGCATGAAGAATTTTACTCTGCGGCGATGCTGCGTCAATACGGAGGGGACCTGGACGGATTGATCGGGCGACTGGATTATCTCCGGGAGCTTGGCGTGCAGGGATTGATCCTGACTCCCATGTTCGTGGCAAGGTCGGCGCATAAATTCGATGTCGCCTCCTATCATCACATTGACAGGCATTTTGGCCCCGTCACCGATGCTGATACCGCGCTCCTTGACCAGGAAACTCTGCATGACCCGTCGACCTGGCGCATGACCTCCGCCGATCGGCGTTTTGTCGAACTTATCGCGCAAGCGCATCGCCGTGATATGCGGGTGCTGATGATGGCTCAGTTCGCGCATGTGGGCGTCCATTTCCGGGCCTTCCGGGATGTACTGAAGAAGCAGGAGAAATCTCTGTACGGAGACTGGTTCGTCGTCCGGCAGTGGGACAGGCCCGAGACTCCATTCGAATCGGAGTTCCAGTATAAGAACATGTGGGGTATCGATGCTTTTCCGGTGCTGCAGCAGGACACGCTCGGTCTGGTCGCTGGTCCCCGGGACCACATCTTCGCGGCGACGCAGCGATGGATGGACCCTGATGGGGACGGTGATCCATCCGATGGTATTGACGGGTGGTGCATCGATCTTGCCGGAGAGATCCCGGAGGAGTTCTGGAGAGAGTGGACCGATCACTGCCGCTCCATCAATCCCGATGTTCTGCTCGTGAATATGAATCAAGCACAAGGCAACACCGTTGCACCCTTCGACATTGACAACACGCGTCAGTTCGGGAAAGCGGTCAGCGAATTTCTGCTGAGCAGAATCATCAGCAGTACAACGCTCGACAGCCGATTGATGTCTCTTCGCAGCCGTACGACATTACAGAGTGGAGATGTATTATGGAATCTGATCGACTTCCACGAGACAGATCGTCTCGCTTCGATGTGTGTCAACGACGCGCTCCCGTATGATCGTCACAACACAGTAAGGCGAAATCCCACTTATCAAATACGTCCCCCGGACGAAAGCGAGCAGGATTTGCGGCGTGTCCTGTTGCTGCTGCAATTTACTCTCCCCGGATCACCGGTCATTTACTATGGCAATGAGGCAGGGATGTGGGGTGGTGATGACCCGGACAACCGTAAGCCAATGCTCTGGCCGGACCGCAACTACGCGCATGAAGTTTCCTTCGAAGTCAACGGTGACCTTACCCCCTACCCGAATCGTTTTGACAGCAGTCTGTATAACTATTACAGGAAACTCATTCAGCTCCGGAAGGAATGGACTGCATTGAGAAGCGGCGAGACACAAACCCTGCTCATCGACGATTACGCATCGCTGTACGGGTTTATGCGTACGGCGGGAGCGGAGAAAGTGTTTGTCATCGTCAATGCAGGAGAAGAGGCGCAACCCTGCGTTCTGCCATATCTCGGACTTCCGGATGGTGTGCGTCTTTACGATCCGTTTCACGACCTTTCTTTCTATACACGACGCGACGCAGTTTCCTTCGTTATCCCCGGTCGAACGGCGACCATCCTTCTGCCTCCCAGATAGATCCGGCTTTCACACGATCCGGCTTTCACACGATCCGGCTTTCACATGATCCGGCTTTCACATGATCCGGTTGGGGGAAGTCCTTCGCAAGAGCAATCCGTCAGATCCCGGCAGTGAAGTGGTCATGTCAATCCCGTGTCCTGCCGATTCAGCATCAATAAACCGGGTATTGTAAAAGTTGCAGGTTCCCTCTATCTTACAGTCTATTATAAATTGCATGTAACAATCAGCGAAGAAGACAGGAATGAATAAGGGCAGCATCGTACAGGTTATCGGACCCGTTGTCGACGTGGATTTCTCCGATGCGCAGCTTCCGGCGATTTTAAATGCGCTGCATATTGCACGAACGGATTCCGAGGGCAGGGATAACACTCTCGTTGTAGAGGTGCAGCAGCATCTCGGTGACAACCGGGTACGCACCGTTGCGATGGATTCGACCGACGGGCTCGTCCGCGGCATGGATGCCGTCGATACCGGTGAGCAGATAATCGTGCCGGTCGGTCCTGCAACCCTCGGCCGCCTGATCAACGTGATCGGTGAACCGATTGACGACAAGGGACCCATTGCATCCGACATCCGTTTCCCCATACACCGTCATGCACCTGCCTTTGATGAACTTTCGACCAGCAGTGAAATGTTCGAAACGGGCATCAAGGTCATTGACTTGCTTGAACCATATTCAAAAGGCGGAAAAACAGGGCTCTTTGGTGGTGCAGGCGTCGGAAAGACCGTTGTGATCATGGAGTTGATCAACAATATCGCAATGCACCACGGTGGGTATTCCGTGTTCGGTGGTGTCGGCGAGCGCACCCGGGAAGGGAATGACCTGTATATTGAGATGACCGAATCCGGTGTGATCGATAAAACAACACTGGTGTTCGGCCAGATGAACGAACCCCCGGGCGCGCGACAACGTGTCGCTCTGACTGCACTCACAATGGCGGAATATTTCCGTGATGTCGAGGGGAAGGACGTTCTGCTCTTCATTGACAATATTTTCCGTTTCACCCAGGCGGGCTCCGAAGTCTCCGCATTGCTCGGCCGCATGCCTTCCGCAGTGGGATATCAACCGACACTGGCCACGGAAATGGGAGAATTGCAGGAGCGCATTACCTCCACCAACAAGGGCTCGATCACATCCGTGCAGGCGGTGTATGTCCCGGCAGATGACTTGACGGATCCCGCACCTGCGACGACCTTCTCGCATCTTGATGCGACAACGGTGCTCAGCAGGCAGATCGCGGAACTCGGCATTTATCCCGCTGTCGACCCGCTGGATTCTACTTCGCGTATTCTGGATCCGAACGTGATTGGCGAACGGCATTATTCCGTTGCGCAAAATGTCAAGAAGATACTGCAAACCTACAAGGATCTGCAGGATCTTATCAATATCCTCGGTATTGATGAATTGTCGGATGAGGACAAACTCACCGTGCATCGAGCACGACGTATTCAGCGCTTTCTCTCCCAGCCGTTCTTCGTTGCCGAACAGTTCACCGGCTACAAGGGCAAATATGTGAAGGTCGAAGATACCATCGAGGGCTTCGAAATGATCATAACCGGGCAGTGCGATGACTTGCCCGAGAATGCCTTCATGTACGTCGGTACGATCGAAGAAGCAATTGAGCGTGCCAAGAAGCTCCAGGAGGCCTGAACGGGAAATCATGGCGAATCTGTTTGAGTTGGAAATAATTACACCCCAGCGCAAGGAATACACCGGCAGCGTGCAGTCCGTGAGTTGTCCCGGTGAAAGCGGCCGCTTCCAGATCCTATATAATCACGCACCATTTCTTGCAACGCTGGCTGTCGGCCTGGCCAAGGTCATCGATGCGGAAGGCAATACCATCCAATATGCAATCAGCGGCGGTAGTGCGCAGGTGTTTCACAATCAAATGCGCGTGTTGGCCAATGCCGCGGAACGTTCCGATTCCATCGATGTTGCTCGCGCCGAGGCCGCAAAACGTCGTGCGGAAGAGCGATTGAAATCTCATACGGAAGATATCGATAGCGAAAGAGTGCGCCTTGCTCTCTTACGGGCAATCAATCGCCTGAAAGTCGCGGGAGAAGGGTGATCCTCCCCCCCCACGTTGTTTCCCGCTTCCGCGATGAACCGGAGCGGGCTTTCTTTGATGCCTTTTCATGGCGCACAGTAGATCTCGATTTGCTCACAGTACACATGATAGCATGGACACATATGCCTTGATAATTGCCGGTGGGGTCGGTGCGCGCTTCTGGCCGCGCAGTCGTACACATACACCGAAGCAACTCCTTGAGATCATCGGAAACGGTACGATGATTCAGAACACTGTCTACCGTCTCGACCCGATCGTGCCCCATGACCGCATTCTCGTTGTTACCGGCGCGCAACAGGCTGATGAAGTACGCCGGCAACTCCCACGCATCCCGGCCGAGAACATCCTCGTCGAGCCCGTCGGCAGAAATACAGCGCCTGCTATCGCTCTCGGAGCACAGATCCTGAGGAAACGTGTCGGTGAGGCCATCATGGTGGTACTCCCCGCCGACCATCTCGTCCACGATATCGCAGCTTTTCAGGATACACTGAGTAATGCGGTCGCGGTCGCTGATGCTTCCAAAGGCTTTGTCACTATCGGTGTGACACCAACACGCCCAGAGACAGGTTATGGATATATCCAGTTTCACAAGGATGAACAGAATCGCCCCTATGCCTCCCACTCCGGCTATTCTGTAGTGACCTTTGCGGAGAAGCCGAACATGGAAACAGCATTGCGTTTTCTCGAGAGTGGCGATTTCGTCTGGAACAGCGGCATGTTTATCATGCGTGTCTCGGTCCTGCTCAACGGTATCGTTGACCACCTGCCCGAATTGGCGGACGAACTCGATAAACTGGAACCGGCCATCGATACACCGGAGTTCCCGCATGCTCTTGAGCAGGCGTACAGTGAAATGCGTCCTGTTTCCATCGACTACGGGGTCATGGAAAAAGAGGAACATCGCTTTGTCATTCCCGCTGATTTTGGATGGAACGATCTGGGAAGCTGGGATGAAGTTGCGCGGTTGTTCCCCAGAGACGAACAGGAAAATGCCATCTCGGGCCAGGTGTTTCTCCGTGACGTGAAAAACTGCCATATCTCAACGGTCGGGAACCGCATTGCCGCGGCCATCGGTGTGGAGGATCTGATCGTGATAGATACCGACGACGCTG
>JAGTUW010000063.1 GCA_018224345.1 Bacteroidota bacterium | reverse complement strand
TTCATTCCTTTCTCTCGGGCTCAGCAGCTATCTGTTCATGATCGACAGTGAAAGCAGCGTCCTGTTCTGGAGGGGGGATGTTGTTGAATACTGGGTTGCCGCGATATTTCTTCTTGCCATGCCCGCCTCACTCTGGATGCTCAACAGGCGATATCTCCGACGGCGAGGGCTGTCCGAGGATGAACACGAAATGAGCCAATGGGCATTAGCCTGGCGCGAATTCAAAAAAAATCGCGTGGCCGTCGCCGGCATGATCGTCATCATACTTCTCTATACGATAGTATTTCTCTGCCCCTTCCTCGCTCCCCACAATCCGAATGCATTTCAGGATGGCGTAGTCACGAAATACCAGCCCCCGCTCACGACTGTGACGATTCTCCAACTCAGGGAGCCAAGGGTGCGCGGCGTAGAGCCGACACTGCTGCGTGCCCGGAAAGAACATGTGGAGACCATGCGCCGCCTGCTGACTGTCAACAGGGCATTGACCGAGGACAACTTCCGCCGTCAGATGGCCGTCGATGCCTTTCGCGTCGAGGGAGCCAATGTCCATGCGACAGTAGGCAAGCATGCGAGGACTATTCCGATCGCGGAACTTGCGGGAAGCGATACGCAGGAATTTTCCGGGACACGCTTCTATGCTCTTGGGACCGACAGTTACGGCAGGGACATTCTCAGTCGCATCATCTACGGCTCCCGCGTATCACTGAGTCTCGGCTTTATCGCAGTGCTGCTTTCGATTACACTCGGTACCTTCGTGGGTCTGATCGCCGGTTATTTCGGACGCTTCACAGACAATGTGTTCATGCGACTCGTCGACGTTCTCCTTGCATTTCCGGCTCTGTTCCTCATTCTCATCATTATTGCCGCGTTCGAGAATGTCCAGGTTCCGCGGATCATTCTGATCGCCATCGTCCTTGGCGTAACTTCGTGGATGGGTATTGCGCGTCTGGTCCGGGGCGAAGTCTTGAGCATAAAGGAGCGGGAATACATCATGGCGGCGGACACGCTCGGCTTCAGCCATGCGCGCATCATTATCAGGCACATCCTTCCGAATGCACTGACGCCGATTATCGTCAATGCGACATTGCGTATCGGTGGTATTATTCTTGTCGAGGCAGCGCTCAGCTATCTCAATATCGGCGTACAACAACCGACAGCCAGTTGGGGAAATATTATTTTCGAAGGCAAGGACGTGCTGGCACATGCCTGGTGGGTGTCAACCCTGCCCGGGTTCGCGATCGTCCTGGTCGTGGTGAGCTTCAATCTGCTCGGCGACGGTCTGCGCGATGCATTCGACCCCATGCTCAATGACGAACGAGCCTAGAACATCGGAGGATACATGACCAGTGTCGAACAACATAAACTCGTAAAGGAGCTTCGTGACTACGAAGCGAAGATGTCACGGAGTGAACTTGAGATGTTCGAGATGTTCCGGAAACGTGACAAGGATGACGAGGATCTGGACAATATCTCCAGGAAAAAGCTGAAGGCGCTGCATGAGAAATATGTCGTATCATCACAGCCGAAAGGCAATCCCCTCGATGCCCTGTTCGGGAAGAAGGGATGAAGGCGACGACAGGCTGATCGCGATCCCACAGGTGCATCGCGGCAGATGCCGCTCAATATTTCCGATGCTGCACGGGGAGTCAGGGCGTTCCGGACCGGAGTTGCCGCTGTACACAGCGGGTATACCCGACACGAGGGCGCTGTCCCCGTCGAAAATCGAATGTAAACAGGGTGTTGAAGGTCGAAACGGGATTGAGTAACTTATATGATTATGCGCGAACATGATGCCTCTGGCCGGCCGCGCAGTTGATGAAGCAAGGAAGGAAGTCCCTTCCTCCGACACGCATTTTTCAGGCATGGTGCTACAGTGAAGGAACAGCAACGGAATGAAATAAAGGTCGGTCTGACCATCGTCGCGGGACTCGCCATCCTGCTCTTCGGCTTCTCGACGTTCAAGAACTGGTCCATCGGCACGAACGATTATATGCTCCGCATGCAGTTCCCGACTTCGGCGGGGTTGGCAGCAGGCGATCAGGTCACGGTCAATGGTGTCCGTGCCGGGAAAGTGGAATCGGTGATTCTGCGTGACGGCGGGGTAGAGGTGCATGCGAGTATATCCACGGCTATCGAAGTGAAGTCGACTGGCCAGCCGGTGATTCAGATGGTCGAGTTGATGGGAGGAAAGAAAATCGAGATCCGGCAGGGGAGCGAGGGGGCGATGGTTTCTCCGGACATGATATTGCAGGGTACGGTCGATCCTGATATCGCGGGTGCACTGGGACTGCTCGGCGACATGCAGGGCAACATACGTACCATCGGAACGCAGGCGGACACGCTGCTGCGCGGACTCAATACCATCGTCGCCGACGAGCAACTGACCGGGGATCTGAAGCAGACCGTCTCGAACCTGCACGCCATCAGTCAGGACCTGCGCTCCTTTCTTGCCCGGAACAACAAGAATATCGACGCTCTGACGGTGAACATGGTCTCGCTGACCGAACGTGTCGACACCATGCTGGCCGAACTGCAGCCAGCGGTCGGTGACGGGCTCAGGCGCGGCGAACGCGTACTCGACAATACCGATGCGCTCGTCACCGAAGTGCGTGGCATCCTTGCAGAGATCCGTGACAGCCGCGGCATGCTCCATACCATCATTCACGACACAGCCTTCGTACAGCGCATGGACCTCATGCTCGGCAAACTCGACACATTGAGTGATGTCATCATCAACGACAGATTGACCATCGGTATCCGGCTGTTCTGATTTCGTTTCTG
Source organism: Bacteroidota bacterium (assembly GCA_018224345.1). Lineage (GTDB taxonomy): Bacteria > Bacteroidota > Ignavibacteria > SZUA-365 > SZUA-365 > SZUA-365. Next base: position 13,360 of record JAGTUW010000063.1, on the reverse strand, counting down.
TTTTTCTCACCCTGACGTGTTCTCATCTGCCGGTTCACCTTGTCCCCGAATGCCTTGCACAAAAGTGTGGACCTCCCTTACGTTGCAGGCGCCTTGCCCGCGACCGCGTTCTCGTATCCGTCCCGGTTGTCTGCACGAATGGATCTGACTTCTCACGGTTGCGCACAGAAACTCCGGGAACAGCCGTCACAGCTCCCTGCGTTGATTTTCAATCTGCAGCCGTTATAGCGGCCTTGCCTCTCTTTTTCCGTACTGTATTGACTTTCACCAGAAAACGCACGATTTTGCAGTATTCTATCCATCAGCAAATCCGGGGAGTCCCCGGACAGCCTGTCACGCAGAGATGGCTTCAATCTGACCAGACACACATTTCATTACCGGAGGAATTATGAATCTTGTCGATCGTGCGAAAAACATCATCGTATCACCCAAGACGGAATGGGAGACCATCGCGAGTGAAGAGCCGGATGTGGGTGGGATTTTCACCTCCTATGTCATTCCGATGGCACTTATTCCGGCAGTAGCAACATTTATTGGCTACAGTTTCATCGGTGTCGGCTTCATGAGCGGTATTACATTCGGGATTGCCTATGCAGTAATCGGTCTGCTCAGCTCTCTGATCGGGGTCTTCCTGCTGGCTTTTATCGTTAATATCCTCGCTCCGAATTTTGCTTCCGAGAAGGACATGGGCCGTGCGATGCAGCTCGTCGCTTACAGCTATACACCGATGTGGGTGGGTGGTATTCTGGGAATTATTCCCTTTCTCAGCTGGCTCGGTGCGCTTTTCGGCCTCTATGGCATTTATCTGATGTATCTCGGCTTCCCGCACACCATGAAGACGCCTCAGGACAAGGTGGTCGTGTACATGATTATCACGATTATCGTACTGATGATTCTGTACTTCGTCGTCGCTGGTATTCTGACATCGATTGTCTTCGCCATTTTCGGCATCGGTATGATGAGCATGTTCGGTTGAGAACAAATAATCACCGACAACAAAAAGCCCCGCCGATGGCGGGGCTTTTTGTTCCGTGGTGTGTCACGCATACGCGGATATCACCGAAGGAGGAGGTTATTTTACGTACGGGAAGTTTTTGCAGTCCTTGCCCGACTCGAAATAACGCGAATAGTTGACAGACGCAAGTGTTTGCGAGAAAAAAATCACGAAATAAAAATGTGGGAGCGGAATTCTGCCTACGCGAAGATGTCCTGCAGGCTGCGAACATCCAGCGGTCCGGCGATCAGGCGCCGGATTCCCCGGAGCGCGGCCCTGGCGCCCGGGAGCGTCGTAACGATGGGAATTTTGTGGCGAATCGCCGCGCGGCCGATTTCATATTCGTCTTCACGCGCCGTTTCGCCGAGAGGAGTGTTGATGACCAGTTGAATATCACCGTTTTTGATGGCGTCGACGACGTGCGGCCGCCCCTCGACTACTTTGTTGATATCCTCGACGGCGATGCCGTTGTCCCGCAGAACAGTGGCGGTACCGCGCGTGGCGAACAACCGGAATGGCAGTTCCAGAAAATCACGCGCAATGGAGATGATTTCTTCCTTGTCGTGATCATTGACGGAGAGAAAAATGTTGCCTGCTCGTGGCAGCAGATTGCCCGCGCCTGTTTCCGCTTTTGCAAATGCCGCTCCCCAACTGCTGTCGAGCCCGATGACTTCGCCGGTACTCTTCATCTCCGGTGAAAGAAAGACGCTCTGCCGTGGAAACTTGTTGAACGGAAACACCGGTTTTTTGACCGCGATTACGTCCGCTCCCTTTCTCGGAGTCAGGTCAAGATCGCCAAGCCTCTGACCTGCGGCGATACGGGCGGCATACTTCGCCAGTGGAATGTCCTTTACCTTGCTGACGAAAGGGACGGTGCGACTTGCACGCGGATTGACCTCCAGCACATAGACCGTATTGTGCTTCATCGCGAATTGTATGTTGATCAGACCGACGGTATTCAGTGCCAGAGCCAGTTCACGCGTATAACGCTCGATGCGCCTGCGCGCATCGGGTAACAAATGATAGGGGGGGATGACGCAGGCACTGTCGCCGGAATGAATGCCCGCTTCCTCGATATGCTGCATGATGCCAGCGACGAACACATTCTCTCCGTCACAGAGGGCGTCGACGTCGAATTCGAATGCACTCTCAAGAAATGCATCGATGAGAATCGGCCGATCCTCGGATATGACGGCTGCCTGACGGACGTAGCGCCGCAGTGATTCATCGTTGTAGACGATTTCCATACCGCGTCCGCCAAGAACGTAGGACGGTCGAACCAGCACGGGATAACCGATGCGTTCGGCGATTGCGGCCGCTTCGTCATCCGAAAATGCGGTGCCGTAATCGGGACGCGGTATACGGAGTTCATCGAGTACGCGACCGAATTTTTCCCTGTTTTCCGACAGATCGATCGCCTCGGGTGATGTGCCGAGAACAGGCACACCGGCGTCCCGCAGCCGCTGCGCGATATTCAACGGCGTCTGGCCACCGAATTGCACAAGCACACCATCGGGCTGTTCGAAGTCTATGATGTTCATGACATGTTCGAACGTCAGTGGCTCGAAATACAGACGATCGGATATATCGAAATCAGTGGAAACCGTCTCCGGATTGCAATTGACCATGATGCCGCGGTACCCGAGCTCCCTGAGTCCCCACAATGCCTGCACACAGCAATAATCGAATTCGATTCCCTGGCCGATCCGGTTCGGCCCCCCACCGAGTATCAAAATCTTTTTCCCCTCCAGGGGAGAAATTTCATTCTCCTCTTCATAGGAGCCATAGCAATAAGCGGTCTGCGCCTCGAACTCCGCCGCACAGGTGTCGACCTCCTTGAACGCAGCGACAATGCCGTGCTTCTTTCTCAATGCCCGTATTGCATCCTCCTCCATGCCGAAGTGTCTCGCCAATTGAATATCGGCATAGCCCTGCCGCTTGAGACGCCGCAGGACTCCGGCTGTGGGTGTGTCCGCTGTCGGCGTTTCCGTGCCATCGTCATGACGCCGTCCGGCCTCCATCGCGCCGCTTGTGCGTGGAAGATCGGGATTGAGCGCCAGCGACTGAATCTGCCTGAGAAACCAGGGATCAATACGCGTAAGCTCGTACATATCGTCGAGTTCCGCATCCTGTTGAAAGGCCTTCCAGACTTTGAGAAGGCGGAATGCGGTTGCCGTGCGCAGCTTGCGCATATCCAGCGGGCGACCTTCCCCTGGCTTCGGTTCAAGCCCGTCGAGGCCGACTTCCAGAGAACGAAAGGCTTTCTGCAGGCTCTCGCGGAATGTCCGCCCGATGGCCATGACTTCACCGACACTCTGCATCTGTACCCCGAGAACGCCGTCGGCGCTGGGAAATTTCTCGAAGTCGAACCGGGGGATTTTTGTCACGACGTAATCAATACTGGGTTCGAAAGCCGCGACAGTCGTTCCGGTGATATCGTTGCGCAACTCATCGAGTGTATATCCGACAGCAAGCCGGGCGGCGATCTTGGCGATCGGGAAACCCGTGGCCTTCGATGCCAGTGCGGAACTGCGACTGACACGCGGGTTCATTTCAATGATCACCATGCGCCCCGTCTGCGGGTCAACGGCAAACTGCACATTCGACCCTCCGGTGTCCACACCGATGGTGCGCAGACAGAGAATCGACCAGTCGCGCATCTTCTGATATTCTTTGTCGGTGAGTGTCTGTGCCGGTGCGACCGTGATGGAGTCTCCGGTGTGCACACCCATCGGATCGAGATTCTCTATCGCGCAGACAATGATGGCATTGTCTTTCGAATCACGGACAACTTCCATCTCGAATTCCTTCCACCCGAGCATGGATTCCTCGATCAGGATTTCAGTGATCGGACTCGCATCCAACCCGCGTCGGGCCATTTCCCGATACTCATCAATATTGTAGGCAATGGCCCCACCCGTACCGCCGAGCGTAAAGGATGGGCGGATGATCGCGGGAAACCCCACATTGTCGATCAGCGACATTGCCTGTTCCATACTTCGTGCGAAATCACCACGCGCGGTGTCTATCCCGACGCCATCCATGGACTTCTTGAACAAGCCGCGATCCTCCGCACGTCGAATCGCATCGATGTCTGCGCCGATCAACTCCACGCCATGGAGCTCCAGAATCCCGCGCTCATGCAGGGCCATCGCCGTGTCAAGGGCCGTCTGTCCACCGACGGTGGGCAGCAGGGCATCGGGCCGCTCCTTTTCGATGATCGTGCTCACGATGTCAGGAGTCACCGGTTCGAGATAGGTGGCATCGGCAAGATTGCGATCGGTCATGATGGTCGCGGGATTCGAGTTGACCAGGATGACACGATACCCTTCGGCACGCAATGCGCGGACTGCCTGGGTACCGGAATAATCGAATTCGCAGGCCTGACCGATGACGATCGGTCCTGCCCCTATGATGAGAATGGATTGAATATCGTTACGACGTGGCATGAGCGTATAACTTCGAAATACGGATGAAACATAACATTGCCTGCGGCAATCTCATCGTGATTGCTCCATAAGGTCGGTGAACTGGCGGAAAAGATAACGCGAGTCGTGTGGACCGGGGGCGGCCTCGGGGTGATACTGCACGGAGAATGCCGGGATGTCGGTGCAACGGAACCCCTCAAGCGTTTCATCATTGAGATTCCAATGGGTGATTTCCGTGCCGGCTGGCAGGCTCTCCGGATCCACCGCGAAGCCGTGATTCTGACTGGTGATTTCCACCGAGCCGGTGAGCAGATTTTTGACGGGATGATTGCTTCCCCGATGTCCGAATTTCAACTTGTATGTGCGGGCGCCGAGAGCGAGTGCGAGAAGCTGATGTCCGAGACAGATTCCGAATAAGGGAAGCTTCCCGAGCAATTCGCGGACTGTTTCAATACCGTACGTCACTGCGTCGGGGTCGCCCGGTCCGTTGGAAAGAAACACTCCGTCCGGTGCCGAGGCGAGCAGCTCCCCGGCCGTCGTGTCAGCGGGAAAGACCGTGATGTCGCATCGATGCGCGGAGAGGAGGCGGAGGCTGTTTCGTTTGACACCGAAATCCAGCGCCGCGACTTTGAAACGTGTGTCGGGAAGCGCCTCCCATTGCCAGGCATGCTCGCAACTTACCTCCCGCGCCAGATCCCTGCCCGTCATGGAGGGAAGGCCGCGAACATCGGCCAGCAACTCTTCGAGCGGACGGCCGGTCGAACAGATTACCCCGTTCATCGCTCCTTCTGTTCGAAGCTTGCGCGTCAGTGCCCTCGTATCGATATCCTGTATACCGACGATACCCTGTTCTTCAAGATAGGAGGGGAGTGACTGGGTTGCCCGGTAGCTGGATGGGATATCACAACCCTCGCGTACGATGAACCCGGCCACCTGAATACGGTCGCTTTCGACATCGTCGGGATTGACGCCGTAATTGCCGATATGCGGACAGGTCATCGTAACGATCTGTCCACAATAGGAAGGGTCGGTGAGGACCTCCTGATACCCTGTCATGCCAGTGTTGAAACACACTTCACCGTGTGCTTCGCCGATATGGCCGAAGGCCGTACCGCTGTATACCGTTCCGTCCTGTAATACCAGGACAGCAGTCTGTGTTTTCAATATTCCATATCGATCGTGGTTGAACGAATCCCTTCAAGATACGAATTTGCGCGGAAAATCTTACTTCAGTATGACCATACTGCGGGTTTCGACCGCCCGGCTGCTTTCGAGGCGGTACAGATAGGTCCCCGCCGGGAGGGAAGCAGCGGAGAAGCGAAATGCATGCGTCCCTGCTGCAAGCTCGCTGTCGACCAGGGTGCTGACAAGCTTTCCCTGGATATTGTAGACATGCAGGCGGATGTGTCCACCAGGCGTGGAGAATTGAATCGTCGTGCTTCCATGGACCTGTTGAGAGAATGGATTGGGATAGTTCTGCTCGAGTGCGAATCCTCCGGGCATGCCGGTTCCGCCCGTGGCCGTCGTCGATGCCTGGATGAGAGGGAGCGTTTCCCACTCACCCTTCAGGACAAGCGCCGCGGTGGAGGGGGGGACACCGAACCACTGCCGCAGTACACTGGCATAGCTCTGTTTGAAATCAAATTCATGCGCGATATCCCCGATTCTGTCCAGCGTCGTCAGATCCGGGTTGTTCCCGAATATGCCGCCGTTGACTTCCGGCCCCACAAAGAACATCGGCGCCGCCGTACCGTGGTCGGTGCCGTCTGTCCCGTTGGTCTTCACGCGTCTGCCGAATTCGGAAATCGTCATCAACAGCACACGTCTGTCCTGTCCGAACGCGTTCAGATCTTCAAAAAATGCTGCGACGGCGGACGACATTTCGCCCAGCAACCTGCTGTGACGCGGCGTGCTGCCGTTGTCCTGCTGGGCATGTGTATCATAGCCCTTCTGTGTTACCACATAGATCGGCGTTTCCAGTCCGCCTGCAATCAATCGTGCGACGATTTTCAACCGTTCGGCGACACTGTTATTATCCGGATAGACATCATGATTCTGTACATCGGCCGCCGCATCACGCACGGGGCCCGCGTAGCGGTTCGCTTCCAGGGCAATGTTGCGTATGTACTCGAGTTCCAGTCCTGCGGGAGTCGAGGTATTCGGCGGGTCGCCGCCACTGATATCCGTGCCGGAAATGATTCGGTAGAAGGTTTCCGGATCGTAAATCGCCATGCTCATCCCGAGCTCCGGCCCCTGCATCATCAACGATGTCGTGCTTCCGATCTCGATGGCGAGTGGATGCGCAGGTGCAACTGCGGGATCGGGGTATCCGGGGTAGCGCGTATCGAGATAGCGCCCTATCCAGCCGTCGTCAAGGACGCTGTTCTCATCCGCAGGCTTGTTGTTGTTGCCTCCGGTGAACCAGATGTCGGTGGAGCGAAAATGGGAACGGTTGGGATTCGGATAGCCGGCGTTCTGGACGATAGCGATGTGTCCGTCATTGAACAGCCGTTCGAAACCCGTCATTGCGGGATGCCAGCCCAGCGTATCGTCGATGCGCAGTGGATTGGTGATCGCCAGGTCCCCCCGATGCTCATGATAGAGTGGATCCTGATACGGGACGACAGTGTTGAGCCCGTCATTGCCTCCGTCGAGTTGCAGAATGACAAGGACGCGTCCGCTCTCCGAGTTCATCGCGGCACGTGCGAAGGCGGGGGCATTGGCCCAGGCCCGAAACCCCAGCGGCGAGAGGCTGCCGACAGCGGATGCCGCGACACCGGCGGCGAGACTGGCTTGAACAAAGCGGCGTCGTTTCATATCTGTTTCCTGCGTGATAAGGACATGGATGTCTGCGGTTTTTCTGAACCTATCTACCGTTGTGACTGAAAACGCAGCTTACGGCGGTGCCTGAATGCGTAACGGAGCATTCAACTCAGTTGTGCTTCGCTGAGCCGCAGAACGGCTTTGAGAAAATCTTTGATATGGTTTTCTGCTCCGGTCGCCGTCGGATCCCATTCATATTCGGGTGCGCCACCGAGCAGTGCGTCCAGTAACATATCAAACTGTTTGTTGCTCAGTCTGAGCGGGATGTAAAACTCGACGACGTCATGCACAAGACGACGGGCATTGCGCGGATTCGGGAGTGTGCCGATGAAGGCAGTGACATCGACACCGTATCGCGGATTGCCTGATTTTGTTCCGAAAACCAGTTCGTCGGAAACAGACCACCTGCTTGCCAGCCGGCTGGCGCTGATCCAACTGCGGTAGCCGGGCCAGCCCTTGACATTCGGCGCTTCGAGCAATTGACAGCCGAGGGAAGCACAGACCTGATAGACACGACGCACATTGTTCGCTTCGACATGCAAAGCGCGCATGGATCCGATATAGAACTCCAGCGGTGAGGTAATATGCGCCCCGATATTGGCCGCGTCGAAAAAATGTCTGCTCTTCAGCAGCGTCATCATGACAGGACGCAATTCCCAATTGTTCTCCATGAGAATATCCGCAAGACCGTCGATAATCTGCTCGTCGGCGATTTCATAGACGAATTCCCTGTACAGCTTGCGACAGATGAAGCGCGCGACCTCGGGTCCGTGCACATCGAAAATAATATCGACAACGTCCGCATACCCCCAATTCCCCGTGCGCCCCATGATGGTTTTCTCGTTGTTGTCGAAGCGGCCGGGTACGAACACGGCTTCTCGCGGATGATACATCCGTGTTCCGACGGGACTGGTCCCCGTCTGCTGCAGCGTCCATCCGGTCAAGGCACGCGCGGCTTCCTGAATGTCTTCCTGTGTATAGCCGTTGCCCTCTCCGAGCGTATGCAATTCCATGAGCTCGCGCGCATAGTTTTCATTCGGCCTCGTCCGGGTATTGTATGCACCGTCCAGATACAGCAGCATCAGCGGGGAGACGGTGACGTCCTTGACCATCTGCTTGAAATTACCCAGGAAGTTCTGCCGGAAATACTCGATGAACCAGAAATTGAAATGCGGTTGACGCGCCGACGACGCCTCGGTCGCCCAGTGATTGCTCCAGAAAAAGGTCATTTTTTCCCGGATGGAAAAGTCCTGCAGCAGCATGCGCTCGGTCCACCAGTCCCGGAGTTCCTGGAGGCGATCTCTGTTGTCCCGATCATTGTTGGTGTTGTTGTTCCAGTAATCATCGTGTTGCCAGTCGAACGGTGGCTCAGGTGGAGTCGTATCCGTGACGAGCAGATGCACCACTTCATCCGGGTCGCTTGCCATTGCCGTCTCGATCTCATCGAGTGTCGTACCGAAGAGCGTACGTCTCAACAGGTAACCCGCGCGCTGTCTGCTCCACGGCTGCATGGTCGATGGATGCCAGGGTTCGAGTCCTGACGTCACCATGCGTGGCATATCATAGGGTTCCCGCCGGCCTTTGAGGCTTTCCATTCTCTCGGACAGTACCCTGCGGTGCAATTGAGCCACATCGCCAGCCGGAGGCGGAGCAGTATCCGCAAATGATGAAGTCCCGGCTGCCGTACGGTAATCCCGTTCGGTCGTTCGTCCGTGAGTGAGGAAGGTCCTTCTGTCCATGCGGCCACCTGAGTGCATGTGAGCGTAATGCGGACAAATTATATCCGTAGCATCTAAAAAGCAAGACAGCGGCGATAATTCACTTCCGTACCGGATTGAATCTGTTCCTGGTGATGAATCGTGTCGCTTTCCGCAGGCGCAATTGTGCGGCAGCGACTTCGCTGTAGTCTTTCCGGGCGGGAAGGATGTTCCTCAATGCAGAAAAAATCCCGTAAGTTTCCGTATGCGTATTGCTGCGGACAGAAATATTCCCTGCATTTCGGAAGCGTGTCACGGACTCGGAACACTGCGGTTTTTTGACGCGGGCGACCGGCCCGGGTTGCACGGGCTGCTGAGTGCTTCCGATGTCCTGCTCTGTCGATCCACCATACAGGTGAACGAAGCGTTGCTGCATGATACGCCGGTGCGTTTTGTCGCAACGGCGACATCGGGGAGCGATCATCTCGACCTTCCCTGGCTTCGCGGGCGCGGCATCGGCGTTGCCACGGCGGCAGGGAGCAATGCGCGTTCCGTGGCGGAATGGTGGGGCGCCGCCATACTGGAATTGCATGCACGCGGGCATATGCATATTCCGGAGAGCACCGTCGGTATCGTCGGTGTCGGACATGTCGGCAGGCAGGTGGCGGATGTCGCACATGCACTCGGAATGCGCTGCCTCTACAATGATCCCCCGCGGGCGCTGCGCGGAGAGTCGCCTCTCCCCGGTTGCGGGCAATCCTTCGCACCACTTGATGAACTTCTGCGCTGCAGCGTCGTCTCGCTGCATGTCCCTCTGACGACCCGGGGCCCTTTTCCCACACGGGGATTGTTCGGGCAGGAAATGTTCGATCGTATGTCCCGCGAAACGGTCTTTCTCAATGCTGCGCGTGGCGGCGTCATGACAGCGGACGCTGTACTGAAGCGCGCAGCGCAGGGATCATTCGTTGTGCTGGATGTCTTTCCCGATGAACCACGGGTCGATCCGGCGCTCGTCGAGGCAGCGGAAATTGCGACGCCGCATATCGCAGGCCATGCGCTGGACGGAAAACTGCTTGGTACGCAGATGGTGTACGAGGCATTGTGTGCGTGGCTGAAGGTCCCTCCCACCTGGACGCACACGTCCTGCCTGGAGCGTTATGACCGAGGAGGGGGGGGGAGACGGATTCATCCCGCCGCACCCGTCTTGCAGGCGGATACCGCCGCGGAGCATGCCGATGTCTGCAGTGAAGTGCTCGGGATTGTCCGCCATGTATATGACATTCGTCAGGATGATACGGCGTTGCGGGAGGCCCTCAGCGGAGATGCACCCGCCGCGGCATTCAACCGGCTGCGGGCGGACTATCCGCCACGGAGGGAGTTCCGCGCCGTGAGCGTCACTCCCGATGGACTTTCTTCCGCTGCTGTCGGTATGTTGCAGGCATTGGGCTTTCGTATCGCAGCCCGATGACTCCGGAGCGCAAGCCGTCTGCATCGTTTTGGACTTCGCCTGCATCCTATTGACAGATAATAAAAGCAGGAAACCTCATGGCGCTGCATATTTCCGGGGAAACAATAATCGAAGATCTCGTCGTCGCCTGTCCCGACGCGATTACCTTTCTCATGGAGAAAGGAATCCGTTGTCTTCGCTGCGGTGAACCCATTTGGGGAACATTGGGAGAGGCAATGGAGGAAAAGGATATTCCCGAACAGAGACAAGCCGAGATTATTCAGGAATTACGGCAGTTTCTCGGTGTGATCTGATCGATGCACAGTGATTAATTCGATTTAACGAGAGTAATTCTTTCAAATCAGGAAATTATTTCTATTTAGCATCAGTGAATATTTCAATCAACGGGATGACGTATGAAAAAGAACAGCGGCAAGAGCAATGTCCGGGCCCCGCGACCCGGCTCAAAGAAGGGCTTTAACACCTTTGCCATGGTGATTACGGCATTTGTCATCATCATTGCCGGCATCCTGCTCATCGACAGGCTCAATGAACCCGCGCCATCAGTGATCGCGACACAGCCCGCCGGGGAGTCACCGGGTGCAGGCGGGACGAACTCCACATCGGCGCCGGATTTCGAACTGACTTCGGTCGATGGCGGCAGCATCACTCTTGCCGATTACGAAGGGAAAGTGCTGATGCTGAATTTCTGGGCGACCTGGTGCGGTCCCTGCAAGAAAGAAATCCCTGATTTCATCGAGATTCAGGATGCATTCCGTGACCGGGGCCTCGAAATTCTCGGTGTCTCGCTCGATGATCCGAAACACGTTGCCGCTGTTGCCGATTTTGTCCGTGATCATGGAATCAATTATGACGTGGTATACGGAAATGGAGATATCGCGCAGGCCTACGGCGGGGTTCGCAGTATCCCGACGACCTTTCTGATCAATCGTTCGGGAGAAATCGTTTCGTCCGAAGTCGGATTGCGTCCCAAGTCGGCATGGATAAGCGAGATCGAAGCGCTGCTCTGACCGGTCGGCTGTTCCTCTTCACTTTCTTTCCCCGAAAAAGTTTTCCCCGGCACCGGCGTTTGCATGCATATCCGCGCTCCGGTGCCGAAGCGTTCACGTCGCGAGGCCAAGCCCGCCCCCGTGACGAACGGAATTCAGGTTTATCCGCAACCCGCTCGCGATGAAATCCGCTTTCTGGTTGAAGGACCGGAGAATGCCATCGTTTCCCTGACCGATCTCCTCGGCAGGCGGCTGCGGGAGGTGTCGGTGACGGGCAACGGGAAATCCGCGCATGGACGCATAGGAATCGAAGGTCTCGTTCCCGGTATGTACATTCTGGTGGTACAGTCGGAGCGGAATGTGCGGACTGCGAAAGTGGTGATAGCACGATGAGAATCGAACGCACCGGAGCGGCGGCCTTCGTGCTGCCGCTCCCCGTGGAATGTCAAGAGAGGCTCGGCCCCGGTATGAATCGGGGCCGGTCTATTTCACCGAGTCATTGCACTTTCCTGAAACGCTGCTGACATGCATTTGCCATTTACAGCGGGTTTGGTTATAATTGGGGGTACCATAAAAAAGATAACAAGGTCCTGTATGGACAGCCAAGCTGAGTAGTCTGTGAAATAGGGGATAAAGAAAAGGAGGAACAGATGAATGACAACGGTTTACAACGATGGTGGATCGACATACCGGCGGGTGGGCCTGCATGGCGCCTGCTGCCCTTCTTGTTCGTCTGTCTGCTGCAGTTCACCGCATTTCCGGATTCCGCACAGGCGCAGTGGACGGAGGTGACATTGCCGCACAACAGCCCGAAGATGAATGAATTGGTGTGGGCGGATTCACTGCACGGGTATATCTTTGGACACTATTTCGAGCCGGTGATCAGAACAACTGACGGCGGCTTCACCTGGACGCTGGATACACTGACGCTGCCGGCGGAATTGCAACCGGAGTCGTTGTTGCGATTCTCTTTCGCGGATTTCAGGGACCGTGATTTCGGTGTTGCATTGTATCAGGTGAAATCTCGTGATTCGGTGCTGATCTATACAACCGATGGCGGGTTGACATGGGGGTACAATCTTATAGAAGAGAGGAGCAACAGTTTTATATCAAACAGGTCACAATTGCAGGTGGACCGCAATCGAGGACTGTACCTGTTTTACGCCCGAACCTATGACGACGGAGTGTCTGCCTATGTCATCGATTTCAGCGATGACATCGGTGCGACCTGGCGCCAGATTGCTGCGGACACGCTTCATGACGACTGGAGAGACCTGACACCCTTCTATGTGGTGTTGGATTCCCTGACACAGTATTATGGGGTGGTATTACACGATCCGGAGTTCAGTTCCACTTCCAGGGTGCGCTTCACGACCGATGGTGGTGCGACCTGGCAGAGTCCGCAGGCGCCGCACCCGCTGTCGGGAGCTCTCTACCAGATATACAAGTTCGGCGTCATCAACGATACCAGTATTGCATTTATTATGGATTACAGCGATGGGCGCCCAAATTGGCCCTCCCTCTCACGTGGAATTGTGAGTACGGACATTCGACGGCATGCGGAGGCGGGTGGGTGGAATACATATCGACACCCATTTCTGCATTCTGACGGATCCGAAAAGGGCATTTTTGATATATTCTATGACAACGGAACAACAATCGTGAATATTGGTGATTCAGTAATAGTGTTTCGCGATAATCCGCCTGGGCGAGCGCGGAAGCTTCATGTCCCCTGGGTATCCTCGGGATCATTCTATCTTTCTCCTGATGGGCGCCTGTGGCATTTGAGGCTTAGCAGACTCTGGGTTCTGGATTATCAGACGTTGGGGGCCTGGCGTGAGAGGCCGGTGAATGCCGGTATCGAAGGATTCTCCTGCTATCCCCAGCCGTTTACGAACGGCTCGGATATAATGACATTGCACATGAGGAGCGGGACGCGACAGGAGGGCGCCGTCATTTCG
>JAGTUW010000062.1 GCA_018224345.1 Bacteroidota bacterium | reverse complement strand
TGAAAGACACATCCGGGTACACGTATGCGGACATCATTGTCGCTGTCTTCTCCCTGCGCGAGATGCGTTTCGAGCATATCACCTATATCGGCGGGCATGGTGTGGATGTCGCCGGATCGGCAATCTACGATGCCGACCGCGATGTCGTGCGCATACTGGGGACCAGCGGTTCCGTGGAATTCCCCTTTCTTGCCCCGAAAGCATCGGACATGAGCTTTCGCGGTGTATTGCTGGACTTTGATGTCCGTCGGGGCGCACCCATCAGCGCCATCCCTGTCGTGGATTTTCGCTCTACTTATATGGGGAAAATTATAAAAACCACAACAGGCCGAATGTTGGTTAGCGGCAGGCTTGCTTACGATATCACAATCGATGTATTGCCCATTCGTCCGAAGGGCTTCAAAACTGCTCTCACGGGATTGCGTGATGTATTCATCGGCGAGTTGCACGACACACCGGTGCATGTCGAGAGGATTGCGGAAGCCGTCGACGGTGCCCTGCGGGTTCTCACCAATCCCGCCCGTGGCGAGATACGCTTTGTGGTCGAGGGCGCCTCGCCGGAAACGGTTACAGCGCTGCTTTACGATCTGCTCGGGCGGCGCGTGGCCGAGGCGCCGCTGCTGCACAACGGACGCAGTGCGCATGGGCGCATGCAGGTCCGGGGCCTCGCCCCCGGCATGTACATCCTGGCTGCACCGGGACCGGACGGTGTCCGCACAGCGAAAGTCGTGGTGATGAATCGTTGATCTTTGATCGATAGTTCAACTTTCCCCGGGCAGTTTGCAGATGTCGGGACGGTTGACGACATCGTGATGGGTCACCATAACCAGGTCTTCCAGCGCCGCACCGTTGCAACGGGAGTTGCGGAAAGGGTATTACGACAAAACGGAGCACTATATCTCCGTGACAGGGGTTTCTCATGAGCGCAAGGGGGTAATTATCTCAGCAGGGAAGCGGCGCCAAGCATGCCGGCGTCATTGCCGAGTTCGGCAGGGAGGATGGTGAGGGAATCGCGGTGGACTTTCAGCACGCGTGTGCGAGCGCTTTCTTCTATACCCCGGAACAGTGGCGCTCCCGCTCCCGCGATACCGCCCCCTATGATGAAGGTCGTGATGTCCAGGAGGTTTGCGACCGAGGCGATGACAATGCCGAGACGCAGGCCGGCGCGGTGGAGAATATTCTTGCATGATTGATCGCCGCGCATCGCGGCTTCGGAAAGATCTTTCGGCGTCAGGTGGTCCGCATCTTCGGTGGCCGGTATATGCAGCACACTGCCGGTATCCTTGCGCAATACGGCGATTGCCTCGCGCATCAGGTACTGCATGCCGAGATAGGCCTCGATGCAGCCACGGTTGCCGCAGTTGCAGACGGGACCGTCGGGATCAAGAGTGATATGTCCGAATTCTCCGGCGAAGCCCCGTTGTCCGTGATAAATACGTCCGTTGACTATGATGCCTCCACCGACGCCCGTTCCCAGCGTCAGGGCGACGAAATGGTCGTGGGCTTTACCCGCACCGTAATGGCGTTCCCCGAGAGCGGCGCAGTTGGCGTCGTTTTCCAGACGCACAGTCACCGACCAGCGACGTGCCAGGATATCCACCAGTGGTACCGCATCCCAGTCGGGAAGATTGGGGGGATGAAGGACCAATCCCTGCGCATGGTCGATGGCACCCGGCACTCCTAAGCCAATTCCGGCAAGCACTTGCATGGGCGATTGTGCGGAGAGTTCCTCGATACAGGCATGCAGTTGCGTTATCGTCGCATCCCGGGATTCCGCCGCCAGTGTAGGACGTTGGGTCCGTGCCAACTCTCCACGGTCACTGTCGGTCAACACTCCCTTGATGGCAGTACCTCCGATATCGATACCGATACTGATCATTTCGCGTTCTTTTCCTTGGCGGGAATAATGCGATAGACGATTTCCCCTTCCTTGATCATCCCATGTGTCTCGCGTGCGACGTGCTCGATGGTTTTCTTGTCATCGCGCAGCCGGTCGCGCTCACGCTCGAGATTCTGTATATCACGATGCAATGCGATGACACGATCCTGCTTCTCCCGCAACTCGGCACTGATCTGCACGCGGCTGATGAACCCCTTCGTGCTGAAGAGAAAATATCCCACCACCAGGATGGTGGAAAACAACAGGATAGTGTATGTCCTGTTTTTGAGGACACGCATCAACTTGTTCTGTTTTCTCTGTGTCGGGTATCCGTACGCTGGCATGCTGCAATAATAATGAAAATAAAGGGGATTGCAAATAGGCGTTCAAGAATGACTTGAAGAGAGGTAAGAGTTAAAAGTTAAAAGTTAAGAGTTAAGAGTAGGGAATGAGGGAAATGGGGGGAATGAGGGGAATGAGGGAAATGATCGGCGCCTTTGGACGCGGGGCGCGCGTCTGCGTTGGAACCACGGGGGTGGAGGAGACACAGAGTTTTATTCGGCGTCAGTCGTCATTCAACACAGTGAAGACCGTGTCGAGTCTGCCGAACGGAGCGGAGATCTGGACGCCGGCGATTTCGTTTCTGATCAGTGCCAGCGTTTCCCGCGCGATGGCGACGCCTTCGGCACGGCCGCCTTCTTTTGAATCGGCCTGCGTACGCATGCGATCGAGAATGTGTTCGGGTACGCTGCAGCCGGGCAACTCGTTGTTCATGAATTCCGCGTTTCGCAACGAGGCGAGCGGCCAGAGGCCTGCGATGACTGGCAGACCGAGATGCTCGATGTCACGTACGAAGGCGAAAAATACATCGAGATCGAAAACAGGTTGCGTGACGATGAATTCCGCGCCGGCTTCCGCTTTCCAGTCCAGCCGCCGCAACTCCTGCTCCCTGTTCATTGCGGCGGGATTGGCGGCGACACCGATATGCAAGGCGGCCGGGGGGCCGATAGGGTTCCCCGCGATGTCGAGCCCGTGATTGAGACGATTGATGATGTTGACCAGTCCGATGGCGTCGACATCGAACACCGCCGTCGCGTCGGGATAGTTGCCGAGCTTGGGCGGATCGCCCGTCACAGCGAGAATATTGCGCAACCCGAGCGCCCAGGCGCCGAGCAGATCCGATTGTATGCCGATGACATTGCGGTCACGACAGGCGTAATGCAACAGGGTTTCTATGCCTACTTCGCGCTGAATGCCTGCCGCAAGAGCCATTGCCGACATGCGGGCGCTTGCGCGCGGTCCGTCCGGAATGTTGATGACGTCCACACCGTAGTAATACAGACGCCGCGCTTTCTCAAGTTCCACCTGTGCGGAAATCCCGCGCGGGGCCACGAGCTCGACCATGGTCACAAAACGGCCGTCAGAAAGACGGCGCGCAAGACGGGATTTCTCCTCGCGTATGACGACTTCCACATCGGCAGGGATCTCGAATTCCTTTCCGGAGGTGATCGCGGCCGGCGTCTGTGTCTTGAAGCCGTAGGCACTGATGGCGTTGCGCATGTGCCGGATATGTTCCGGCCCTGTACCACAACAGCCCCCGATGATATTCGCGCCAGCCTGTATGTAACGTTTCGCGTACGTCCCGAGATACTCCGGGGAAGTCAGATAGATATTGCGTCCGTCCACATTTTTCGGTTTGCCCGCATTGGGCATCACCGAGAGCGGCAGGTCGGTCAGATCGCGAACGCGCTCGAGCCAGGTGAGCATGACGCTGGGGCCGACAGTGCAGTTGACACCCAGGGCATCAGGATTCATGGCCGCGAGTTCCGCAAGCAATACCTCCGGCCGGGCGCCGGTAAGGGAACTGGCGTCGTCATTGATAGTGATATGTGCGATCACCGCCTTGTCGCAGCATTCACGTACAGCGAGAATAGCCTGTTGGAGTTCCTCCGGATAAATGAAGGTCTCCAGCACGAACAGATCCACTCCTCCGTCACAGAGGGCCCTGACCTGGGTTGCGAACAGTGCGCGTGCTTCCTCGCGGGCCAGCGGTCCGAGTGGTTCCATCTGTGTACCCAGCGGACCGATAGAACCAGCGACGTACACCTCGTCGCCGGCCGCCTCGCGAGCAATTTCCGCACCACGCCGGTTGATATTCTCAAGTGCATCGATCAAACCGTGGGCTGCGAGCTTTATGGGATTCGCGCCGAAGGTGTTGGTCTCGATGATGTCAACGCCCGCCTGCACGTAATCGCGATGTACCTGTGCGACAAGTGCAGGATTCCCCAGATTCAACTCGTCGTAACATTTATTGATGAAAACGCCACGGCGGTAGAACTCCGTACCGATTCCTCCGTCAAAAAGCAGCGTCCCCTGCTGCAGGCGGTCGATGAAACGTTCTCGCATGAATATCCTTTCTTTATTGTCCCAATCCCAGTTGCACCAGATCGTGCATGTGTACGATCCCCAGAGGACGGCTGTCCCGGTCAGCAACCATCAGTTGCATGATCTTGTGTCGTTCCATCAAAGTCAACGCTACCGATGCAAGCGTGGTGGGAAGAATGGTCTTCGGTTGTGTGCTCATGACATCGACGGCGAGAAGATGCGTCATATCGGTATCCCGCTCGAGGAGACGCCGAAGATCGCCATCGGTGATGATCCCCACGAGCAGACCGTCGTCGTCAACGACACAGGTCGCACCGAGGCGCTTGGAGGTGATTTCCAATATGGCGTCCTTGAGCGCGACCGCCTGATGAACGACAGGCATACTGTCGCCTGTTGCCATGATCTCATTGACACGCAACAGCAGTCGTTTGCCGAGACTGCCGCCGGGGTGAAAGAGCGCGAAATCTTCCGGACCGAACTCCCGCATGTTCAGCAGCGCGACAGCCAGCGCATCGCCCAGCGCCAGCGCGACGGTTGTCGATGCTGTCGGCGCGAGGTTATGGGGACAGGCCTCTTCGCGGACGCCGGCATCGAGCACGATATCGCTGTGATCGGAAAGCGAGGAGGGGCCGTCGTTTCCGAGTATGGAAATGATTTTCACACCGATGCGCGCAAAAATCGGAAGAATCAGTTTGAGTTCCTCTGTCACGCCGCTCTTCGAAATCAACAGCACGACATCCTCGCTGCGCACCATGCCGAGGTCGCCATGAATGGCGTCAGACGGATGGAGGTAAATTGCAGGAGTGCCGGTGCTGTTCATCGTCGCGACGATTTTTCTCGCGATCAGACCGCTTTTTCCTGTGCCGGCTACAATGACGCGACCGCGGGACCGGAACAGCATTTCGACTGCACGGGCGAACTCCTCACCGATTCTGTCATGGAGGGCGGCGACTGCTTCGGCTTCGATGCGTATCACATCGCGCCCGAACTGTATGATTTCCTCGGAACGCATGGGCTTTCGTTATTCTCCGATGAATTGTACCACGAGTTCACGCGAACGCGGGCGGTTGTCGTAATCGATGAGCACGACCTGCTGCCAGGTACCGAGCAGCAACTTGCCGCCGCCGAAGGGGATGGTGATGCTCGGACCGAGCAGGGAGGCGCGGACATGGGAATGTCCGTTCCCGTCATTCCACGTTTCCTCGTGAAAGTAGCGGGCATTGCGCGGAATCAGCCGCTCCATGAGCAGGGTGAAATCCTTTTTCAGCCCCGGTTCGTACTCGATGGTTGTGATGGAAGCCGTGGATCCCGCGACGAACACCAGCATCTGACCTGTTTTCATTTTGTATTTCTGTAGCAGCAACGTGAGACGGTTGGTCAGATCGATCATGTCTCCTTCGCCGCGTGTCTCGATACTGAGGGAATCATTGACGATGGTCATGCAGGTACTCCGTTGATATCGTGAGCGGTGAGAATACGGTAATTTTTTACATAGTAGAGCGTCGTATCCTTAATAAAGAAGGAGTCTATGGCCGGCGCGCGTGCCGACTCGACGATGGTGTCACGGAAGAGTGTTCTGTCGTCACGGAGATTCATGGCGTGGAAGACCTGTTGCAGAAGCGTACCTTCTTCTTTTGTCGTCTCATGCCATGACAGCAGCAGCAGGTCGTTTTCGCAGAGCACATCGAGTTGTCCGCGTACGGACGCGGGATCGACCACGGAATGCACCTGTTCCCGCAGCATCGCATAAGCAGAATGCGCCTGATCGAAATGCTCCGGATAGCGATAACCCGCGAAAGGATCGCGTGTGTTGAGTTCCATACGCATGGCATGAACGCGTTCGTTGTCCGTGCCCAGTTCTTCCACAACGCTGCCATCTTCAGGAGAAAGGTGCACGACATGCCTGCCGTCGAAACGATCCTGTGAAGCATACACCTCGCCATCAAACGCGAATAGAAAGGCGTATTGTTCATTCCGCCAGAGTGGAGCGGCACTGTCGAGATTGTAGGCGTAGATGCCCAGATGCTGTGGCATGTCAGGTTTGCGGAATCCATGCAGGTAGAAGCGTCCTGCATCGATATCCTCGATGCCCACCCACCATGCGTGTTCCGCGTGCAGTCCGCTCCACCACAGGTGGCCGTCATGTTCATCGCAGCAGAAATAGTTCGCCTGCCGTGCCTCGAGGTCACGCACCTCTCCGAGTATGCGTCCGTCACCCGAGAATTTTACCGACCACAGCATCGCCCCTGCATCGTGTCTCCACAATGGTTGCCAGGGGTGAGGGGATGTGCGCTTGAACAGGGGCATCGTGACGGATTCCGTACTTTGTTATGAAATCATCATGCATCACATTGCAGTAATCTGTAATTTACACAATCATAATGCAATAAACAGCGAAAGAGCCCAGGAAATGTCCTCTTCTGAAAGCGCGGAAAATCGGTATCGTAACACTATCGGCAGTATTGTCAGCTGGGGAATTTTCCGCATGGCACTGGTCATCGGGGTCTCGCTGCTTTTTGCCGAATACGTACGCTGGATTGATTACTCCACCTGGGCCATCATCACGCTCGTCATGCTCTACGCCGCGGTGGTGCATCCCATGCAGGTACAGTATCGCATCTACCGGGAGGAGACGCTTGCGGTGATGGACGGCACACTGTGTTCGACCTGCAAGTATTTCGAACCGACTGGCGTGCTCTGCTCGAAGCTCGATGAACACGTCAGCGAAGATCACATCCCCTGTGAGGGAGAATTGTGGGAACCGGAATGATCGCAGGCGCAGTGGCGGATTGTTGCTCGAACGTATTGACACTGGATTGAAAGGAAGGAACATGTTTGCACGCAGAATATCGTTGTCACTGATCTTCGTCTCGTTATGGCTGTCGGCTGCCTGTGGTGGGAGAGAGTCCCCGGAGATCGATACACGGGGGAGCGCGGAAGTTGTGGCAATGGAACGTCTGGCGGAAAAAGGGCAGGAAATTTTCCGTGACCGGGATTTCGGCGAGACCGGTGTGGCCTGCATTGATTGCCACGCTGATTTTGATGAGGACAGGAATCCCGACGGGCGTATCCGTCCGGGACATTCAATACTCGGTGCACATGCGCGCGCACATGCATGGAATGGTGAATTCACAGGTGCTGCGTTGCGACACACCGGCGCCGGTGCCGCGAAATGCGCCTGGCAGTTTCAGGAACGCGGCGCGGGTATAGAAACGGCACTCAGCGAGGAGGAAGCGGCGGCGCTGATAGCCTTCTATGAGTACATCTCTCCCGACGAGCAGATCCCGATGCTGAACTGGACCGCCGTCACCTGGCCCGGGGATCCGGATTTCGAAAAGGAAACGTTCGAACAAGCGCTCGCACCGATTGAAAAACTACGCGGTGATCAGCAGCGCGGGGAACGGGTGTACGATATGGCCTGCGCATCCTGCCACGACCATGGCATCGCTCCGGCCAAGCGTATACTCAAACGCAAGGTCGACCGTCTCCCGGCGGTCGTGCGTGCAGGTGAGGACGGCATGCCGTTTTTCTCCCGCAACAAACTCAGCGATCAGGACATCGCCGATGTGAAAGCCTTCGTCGCACGGCAATGACCTTCTTGCCTCCTGACTTCTATCTGCGGCCCACACTCACCGTAGCGCGCGAGTTGCTCGGCAAAACCCTCGTGCGTCGTCTCGATGCCACGACACTCAGCGGTCGTATCGTCGAGGTGGAGGCCTATCATCAGCACGGTGACGCCTCCTGTCACTGCCGCAACGGACCGACGGCCCGTAACGAAGTCATGTTCCGTGCGGGCGGTCATCTCTATGTGTATTTCACCTATGGAATGCATTTCTGCATGAATGTCGTCACCGAAGAAGAGGGCATTGGCGCCGCTGTGTTGATACGGGCGATCGAACCACTGGAGGGGATTGAGATCATGCGACAGCATCGTAAGGGCGACAAACCGGATCGGGGTCTGGCCGATGGTCCGGCAAAACTCTGCCAGGCGCTGGCGATCGGTCGCGAGGAAAACGGCATCTTCCTCGACGGTTCTGTCGCCGGCATCCTTGACGCCCCCGTCGTCCCTGACGGCGAACTGCAGCGCAGCTCCCGAATCGGAATCACCCTCGGTCGCGAACTCCCATGGCGCTACTTCATTGCCTCCTCCCCCTGGGTCTCACGCGCACGGCCATCCGGAGAGCGGAAATGAGGAAATATTTCTTTGTGGTTTGCATATAAGTGTGCCAGCCGTTAATTTTGATGGTGTGAATAAAGTCATTCCCGGTCTTGGTATCCGATTATTTTATTCACAGTTCCGGCACCGCGCACAGGCACTTCATATTCCGTTGAACCCGTCGATTGTGACCAATATATGCCCTCCGACAACCACCGTATCGCCGCCTTTCACATAATTTCCCTCACTCAGTTCTCCTTTGCACACAAACACAGGAAGGTATCATGAATGCTGCCGCCTATGCATTCGTCCGTTTCACCGATGTCGAGCACCTGCTTCCCGGCATCGAGGCCGTGCGTTCGCTGCCCGGGGTCGCCGCATGGCAGGCCGTCGAGGGCCATTACCATCTCGCCGTCACTCTGACGCAGTCCGATGATGCACTTTCGCAATCGCTGCGTGACCTGCCCGGTGTGAAGAATGTGCTGTTCTGTCCGGTGGAGGACGAACGGCGCGGCGGTTTCACACCTGACCCGGAGCAATGCAATGCATGGCTGACCATGGAAATCGATGCCGGAAGCCGCGATGCGCTTGCTGCGGCGCTGCTCGCGATGGAGACACCGCGCGTCGGAGCGCTGGCTTTCAGCGGAGATTGTTGTGTCGCCGCCGTGACCGGTCCGGGCTTCGAATCGATCGACGCAGCCGTGGAACGCGATATTCGTCCTCTCGACGGTGTCCTGCGCGCAAAGCGGGACTGGATTATAGACCTCACCCAACTTTAGAGGCAGAGACATGAACGACACGTATACCGAAGAATTCAAACAGTTCAACGTCGATCTCTGGAAGTTCGACGGCCACGAGGGAGCGTTGATTCCCCTGTTGCAATCGGCGCAGGACACGTACGGCTACGTTCCGGAAAAAGCGATGCATTACATCAGCCATGTGACGGGGATTCCCTCCGCGGAAATCTACGGTGTGGTGACGTTCTATGCGCAGTTCCGCACGCGCCCCCTCGGTAAAAACATCATCCGGGTCTGCAACGGCACGGCCTGCCATGTCAACGGTGTGAAAATGCTCTATGACACTCTGCAGGAGGAACTCGGGATCAATTACGAGGAAACCACCGAAGACGGGTCATTTTCTCTCGTCTCCGTCGCCTGTATCGGCTGCTGTTCCCTCGCGCCGGTGTTGACCATCAACGGCGAAGTCTTCGGACGTCTGACAGCGGCAAAGACCAGAAAAATCATGCGCGATTTCAGGAATCGCAGCAAGGCAACCGATCAGTAACGCGGAATAGGTACACACATGAAAACCATATTTGTAGGACTCGGAACCTGTGGCATTTCCGCGGGCGGTGCAAAAGTGTATCAGGCCCTGCAGGAGGAACTCAGGGAACATCCCGGCACGTTTGAATTGCGCGAAACAGGCTGCATCGGCATGTGCTACCGTGAACCCCTGGTGGAGATCCGGGGTGAAAATGGTGACAAGCGTCTGTATGCGGAAGTCACTCCCGAACGCGTCGGCCGTATCATCGAAGAGGATATTCTCGGTGGGACGCCGGTGGACGAATGGCTGGCACTCGGCGACGGCACGGAAC
>JAGTUW010000061.1 GCA_018224345.1 Bacteroidota bacterium | reverse complement strand
GAAGCGCTGCTCTGACCGGTCGGCTGTTCCTCTTCACTTTCTTTCCCCGAAAAAGTTTTCCCCGGCACCGGCGTTTGCATGCATATCCGCGCTCCGGTGCCGGGGTGCAACCGTTTGCCCGGGCAGACGCCTCTACACCTGAGGTGCATTTCGCTGCTGTCGGTCCCCGCTTCTACGAAAAGAAAATTTGTGTGATGGATGCAACGTGGTGATCGCTCAATAAAAACGGTCACGTATGGGGATGTCGAAAATCCCTTTCCGCACTGCAAAGACTCGATCCTGTGTGTCGGATGTTGCATCGAAGGAAAACGTCCCGCTGCAGCGTCCCTCGACGATGTCGAAAGCCTCAATGTATACTGTACCGGTGTATGTTTCCGTCGCAATCCCCATGACGTCACGACCGGAAACAGAAATGATGACTGCAGCGCGTGAGGGATTGTTGCCAACGCCGCCGAAGGGGTAGTTGCCCGGTCCGGAGAAATCCGAAATCAGCATGATGATGGAAGTATCCCGGAGGCAGTAGAACTCCAGTTTTTCCATGTCATCTTTTCCCGTCACCCGGACGAAGGCCGGATGTTGTATGTTGATGTCCTGTGCATGGTAGGGGAAGCCATTGATTTCGGCCGTGAATGAGTACTGTTCGGCATTCCGGATAACGTCGCCGGGAGTGACGCGTCTGAATCGTCGGTCGACGACATCCGCCTCCTTCAACCACATCATTCTATCTCCGGTGATAACGTAGCGGAGTGTATCCCAATTCCAGGATCGCTGTACCATGTATCCTGCATCCGCGCAATGTATGGTCAGTACCGTAATGTCTTCCGGAATGAATGCGACTGTACCGGCCGACCAGTCGATGCCGATCCATTCCAGGGTTCCGTCCGCGTGAATGCGATATCCGTAGGGTCCGTATTCCCACTGTTCATTGCAGGAGAACCAGTCTCCGGTTATCAGTGGATCGATGGATGTGTCGCAGATATCCGTCGGGACGCTGTCCTCTTCAGAGCAGGCGAAAACTGAAAAAAGAAACAGCAGCATGCAGGCGCTGAGGATGGTCGTTCTCGACATGGCGTTGTCTCCGGAAACTGAAACTGATATTCAGAACCTATATTATAGATAATTCCGGGAATAGTCAAGACATGCCGCAATGCAAGCGGCACGGCATCTTCCGGTACATCCGGTGATCGTGGCTGCGGCGGTGCGGAGGTGACATGCGGTGTCACCGACAGCGGATTCTCCGAAGCTCTCCGGCAGGCCGTCAGGGAACGCGGTTTACGTTGTGCAGAAGGGAAGCATCGGGCTGGTCTGACGCTCCTCCGGACGAAAGGTGTTGTTCGCCATCGATCAGGCGAAGAGCAGGACGGTCGCCAGAACGACCATGGCGGCGTATGGAAGGTAGCGATAGACGACGGTTTTGTTGATTTTCTGCGTGTGCATCCAGTAGGCCGCAGTAGAGGTGGAGGCGATGAGGATGGCGATGATCAGAAGCACCGGTTCGAGATCGAGCGTCTTGCCGTACACCTGTCGCAGTCCCCGCATCCATGCAGAGCCATAGAGGACGACAATATGGGAGACATAGATGAACAGCGTATGCTGACCGGCTATGGATATGATTTCCGGTACACGTTGCGTCCTTCGCAGCAGAAAGCCGATTCCCGCCCAGAGCATGAGCACCCAACCCAGGCGGCTGAATGTCAGCCAGATGGACGACGAGCCGATACTGAGCGGGAGATTCCCCCCCCAGATCACCCGTGGAATGAAGAACAGGATCAACAGCACGGAGGCAGCCATGAAGTAATACTTCGGAAGCTCCTGCTCTCTGCCGGACTCCTGCCAGCGCATGTACAGCGCCGCCCCGGCGGCTCCGAGGAAGAGGTAGCCGGAAAAGGGGAAAATCGGGAACCAGGAGCCGGTCTGCGTGGTCATCCAGGCGGCGAGGCCGAGTGGCAGAATATCCGCCCATGTCACCATGTAGATGAACGGAGACAGCAGGATAATTCCCATGCCGATGTTCAACGCCGAGGTGAACAGCCGTTTCCGCGATCTGGCGAGGAAGAACAATGTGAAGAGCCCGAGTAGCGTGATGGCCATCAGGCGGAGCACATCGACATGAAAGAACCGCGCCCAGCGTTCGGGAGAAAGAGACAATATGTTGCTGATATTCCCCGCTGGCAGGTGCATGAGCGCACCGAGCAGAAAGAGAACACCGATCCATCGCAGCCGTTTCATCAGTACCGGTTTCGGAAGAGGAGCGCCGTGTTCCATTTTCCGGAAAGTCGCGATCACATAGGCGAAGCCTGAACCGAAAAGAAATATCGGCGCCGTCAGGCCGCGATTGAACAGCCAGATGTTGAACAGCATCGAATCGCCGTTGTAATAGGCTTTCGACAGCAGCGCATCGATGGTGTGTCCCTGTATCATCATGAACACGGCCCATGCCCGCATGACGTCCAGAAGGAGTATCCGTTTATTCTGTGAAAGACTTGTCGTCACGTATGCTTCACCGCTCCATTCCAAGACATAAAATTACGAGATTATTTCAGGCAACACAAGGAAAATCGGGCAGGCTCGTTCCGGCAGGATTCTTCCATGTGTGCGCTTTTCACTATCTTATAAGCTTGCATCGGTCTGTGTCCCTGCTGCATCCAGCCGGAATTTCGTCAAATCGTGTGTTATGGCAGCGCGATGCCAGGCAGGAGCCGCAGCTCTGCGTACAAGGAACCGATGCTTCCGGCGCCTCCGGGCACGGTCAGCAATCTCTTTTATCCGTCCGCCGTTGACGGGAACTATGTTTTGAGGAAAAATGGAGAACACATGTCGGAACTGAGTCAGAATACAGCGCCCCTTGCCTCTGCCTATGAACCTGCGCTCGTCGAAGATGGCTGGTATGCATTCTGGGAGGACAAACGTCTGTTCCATGCCGAAGCGGATCCCGAAAAACCTTCGTTTACCATCGTCATTCCGCCACCGAATATCACGGGCATGCTGACGATGGGACATGTGCTCAACAATACGCTGCAGGACATTTTTCTCCGCTGGCATCGCATGACGGGAAAAAACGCTGTCTGGATTCCCGGTACCGATCATGCGGGTATCGCGACGCAGACTGTGGTCGAGAAAACATTGAAGAAGGAAGAGGGAAAGAGTCGTCATGATCTCGGGCGCGAGGAATTTCTCAAACGCGTGTGGGAGTGGCGGGAGACCTACGGGGATATCATCACCCGCCAGCTTCGTAAACTCGGCGTCTCCTGCGACTGGGAGCGTACGGTGTTCACCATGGATACGGAACTCTCCACCGCAGTTCGTGAAGTGTTCATCCGCCTCTACAACAAAGGCCTCGTGTATCGTGGCAAACGCATCATCAACTGGGATCCCACCGCTCATACCGCGCTGTCGGATGAAGAAGTTGTTTACAAGGAACAGCATGGCCGGTTGTGGCATATCCGCTACCCGCTCATCATCGACGGAGCGCCAAGCAAGGATGAATATCTGGTCGTCGCGACGACGCGTCCCGAGACCATGCTCGGCGATACCGCAGTGGCTGTGCATCCCGATGACAAACGCTATGCGCGATACATCGGTGGCAGCGTCTTTCTCCCTTTGATGGAAAGAGAAATTCCTGTCGTGGCTGATACCTACGTTGAAGCGGAATTCGGTACCGGTGTCGTGAAGATCACACCTGCACATGACCCGAACGACTTCGAAGTGGGACAGCGGCATGCGTTGCCGCTGATCAATGTCATGAATGTCGACGCCTCGATCAACGAACTCGGCGGAGCGTACGCCGGACTCGATCGCTACGAGGCTCGCAAACGCATCGTCGCGGATCTTGAGGAACAGAAGCTGCTCGAGCGTATTGACGACTACGTGCACAGCGTCGGATACAGCGACCGGACGGATGTCGCCGTCGAACCGTATCTGTCGGATCAATGGTTCGTCAGCATGCGTTCGCTCGCCGACCCGGCATTGCAGGTGGTGCGCGACGGTGTCGTGAAATTCTATCCCGAACGGTGGGTAAAGACATACGAACACTGGATGACCAATATCCGTGACTGGACCATCTCACGTCAGCTCTGGTGGGGCCATCGCATCCCTGTGTTTTACTGCGATGCCTGTGGCTGGGAAGCGGCCCTGCACGAGATGCCTGCGCAATGTCCGACCTGTGCATCGACTGCATTGCGACAGGATGAGGATGTGTTGGATACCTGGTTCTCCAGCTGGCTCTGGCCATTCAGCGTCCATCACTGGCCGAAGGATTCGATGGACCTCCGCTGCTTTTATCCCACCAGCGTTCTGGTCACCGGTCCGGACATCATTTTCTTCTGGGTTGCGCGCATGATAATGGCGGGACTCGAATTCATGCGTGATATTCCGCTGCCTGACGGATCCCCTCGCCAGGAAGCGAAAGATCTCGTCCCTTTCCACGATGTCTATTTCACCAGTATCATCCGCGACGAGCAGGGGCGGAAAATGTCGAAATCCCTCGGCAATTCCCCCGACCCGCTCGATGTGATCGAAGAATACGGGGCGGATGCGCTGCGTTTCACCGTCACGTATCTCGCACCGCTGGGGCAGGATGTTCTGTTTTCAACGAAGAAGTGTGAGATCGGCCGCAACTTCGCCAACAAACTCTGGAATGCCGGTCGTTTTCTTCTGATGAACAAGCAGAAGATCGAGGAGAACGGAACGTGGCGGTATAGCGGAGGAAACTGGGTGGGCCGATCCGGGGACCGGCGTCCTGCCGAGGAAACGACTGCGGCGTCAGGGACTGCGCACCCTTTTCCTGCTCAGATCAATGAGCTCGAGGATCGCTGGATTCTCAGCCGTCTCCACGAGACCATTGCCGCCCTGCGCGAGAGCATGGAGAAATACCGCGTCAACGACATGTCGAAGACGCTCTATGATTTCATCTGGCATGATTACTGCGACTGGTACATCGAGTTGATCAAGGAACGGCTGTATGCATCCGATGAAGAACTGCGTCGCACAACGCTCGCCCGTGCATTGCATATCTATGACGCTATCCTGCATGTACTGCATCCGGTCATGCCGTTTGTCACCGAGGAAATCTGGCATCATATCGAGCAGGGTCGTGAGGACAAAAGTCTGATGACGCAAATCCTGCCATCCTGTGAAGCTGCCCGCGTCGATGCACAGGCAGTGCGGGAGATGCAGTTTCTGCAATCCCTGGTCGAAGGCGTTCGTACGATTCAGGGTGAAATGAATGTCCCGGCCGGGAAGCGCTGTGATGTCGTCATCAACTGCCGCGACGAGGAACAGGTGCGGATCGTGCGGGAGAACATGCATTTTCTCGGGCGGCTCGCCCGCATCGGCACTCTCAGCGCCGAGGTCGGCGCGCAGCGTCCGGGTCTCTCGGCCAGCACGGTGGTTTCCGGGGCGGATGTGTTCGTCCCTCTGGCGGGACTCATCGATATCGACGTCGAGCGGGGGCGACTCGAGAAAGAAATCGAACGTGTGACAGGGCTGTTGAAAGGCATTGATTCAAAGCTGGGAAATCCGAAATTTACCGGGAAGGCTCCGGCTGATGTTGTCGAGCGCGAAAAGGAAAAGCAGCAAAGTTTCCGGAGCACACTGGAAAAACTGAGCAGAAATCTACAGAGTCTTGAGAATGAAGAACAGCAGAGCTGACATGCTATGGTCACGTGTGATGAGGCGTTTGGTTCTTCTGTTCGCCGTCTTGTCACTCTTTGCCGTGTACCGCGCGGGTGCGCAGACCGAGCCGGAAGCGCCTCGGGAGCCGGAAGTACTCTACAACGGGTATCAATTCTCATTTTTCGGTGGTGGCAATCTCACCTACCTGAACGGATACTATAACGGACTGTGTCCCTGTGAATTCGTCGGTGATATCACAGACTACAATCTTTTCTATGGCGCAGCTATCAATATCCCGTTGTTTTCCGATGCCTCCCTCTATCTGCGCCTGAGTCACAACCGCAGCAGCAGCAACTGGTTCACCGGCCGGAGTGACAGCCTCCGGTCCGTTCCGGCGCTCGGTCTGGTCGGTTCCGACCTGACGTTTGATTACGATGTGCTCTCCTTCGATGTGTTACTGCGACTCTTCGGACGTATTGACGGCGAACGGGTGTATATCGGACCGAGTTTCGGTTTCGTCCGCGAGAAGAATATCCGTATCACCGATACGGAGCTGCGAACCGGCGCGGTCTATCTGATTGAAGACGATGCGCTCGCGCTCGATCATCGGATGCGTATGTCATTTATCATCGGTGCGGAGTACGCCTTCGTTCCTTTGAAGGATTTGTATGTCATACCCTCCTTTGAAATAGATTACTCATTTTCCAAGCTCGAAAACGAGCGTTCGGCGCGGCCCAATTTCAGTATGAAACCGACCTTCTACCGCTTCTTCGTCACCATCGCCTACCAGGTGTTCTGATTGCCATGCGTCCTGCCTCCGCCATCGTTTTTTTTGCCATAACGGGTATGATCGTTATAGCGTTTCACGGAGACAGGCTTCCGCAACGGGGAGGACGACCGGGGTATGACAAGCCGGACGAAGCGGCACGGCATTTTACCGGACAGCGTGCCTGGCCGGACGGCATTCCGTCGCATTGGTTCGATCG
>JAGTUW010000060.1 GCA_018224345.1 Bacteroidota bacterium | reverse complement strand
CACATCCGGCGCCGCGGTAGGGGGAGGCGATGCTCTCAGTCCGCGAAATGCCATTCCCCGAGGCGACGGAGGCGTTCCTCAAGCTTGCCGTTGCGAAGATGTTCTCTTGCTTCTTCCGGGCTGCGCCGGACGTAGGGGATGGAGGTGCGATTGGCAAGTTCATAAACAAGAATGGCTATGACACCGGCAGCTTCGGAGAGGTAACGCTTATTGACCAGGTCGAAGGTGTCGCCAACGTCATGATATGTACGCACCGTCTCCGGGTCGAGACGTCCGAGCGGTGTGATCGTCGGAATCCCCGCCAGCATGAACGGTTGATGATCGCTGTTCGTCCACAACACATTGACAGCGCCACGGGACAATTCGTACCCGCGCAGTGTTTCCACCAATTCCTCGAGCAATGGGAGTAAATGATCATTGCCCATGGCAGTAAAGCCGCGTGGGCTCCCTGTCATGTCCATATTCACCATGGCGACAATACGTTCGTCCCGGTGTCCCTCGACATACCGGCGAGATCCCCAGAGACCCATCTCCTCTCCATCGAACCATACGAAATCGATGCTGCGCTCATTGTCGGGAGAAATCGCAGCCAGTATTCGTGCGACTTCAAAAAGTATTGCCGTCCCGATGCCGTTGTCCACACTGCCTTGTCCGACATCCCATGAGTCGAAATGTCCACCGACGACTATGCGTTCATCGGTTTTCCCCGGTAGCGTGCAGACGATGTTCGCGCCATCGAGAGGCGTGCACCGGGATTCCGTTGTAATGCGCATCCGTACCGGCATACCGCTGTCGAGCAAGCGCTTCAATCGATGTCCTTCTTCCCAGGTGATGCTGAATGCGGGAATAGCTGTCGGGGTGCCCGCGAAATTTCCCATGCCGCATAATACCTGTCCCCCCTTCTTGTCGTTGATGAAGAGCACCGCACGTGCCCCTGCGTCAGCTGCGTGGAGGATGACTTCTGACCGGAAGGGCATGTCCACTCCCGCGCGGCGCTCCTGTGTCACCAGCGCAATACTGCCGTCAAACGGCTCCGTGACAAAATCTTCCGGTAATCCCACGCCACCCCAGCGCACACCGGCCTCGAACCCGGGGGTAGTATCCACATACCCCAGAGCGACAGCGCGAAAGACACGGTCGGAGGGTTGGACCATACGCACTTCATCCGCGCCGCGTACCCATCCTGGCACGGTAAAGTGCTCGCGCTGAGGCGAGAGACCGATTCTGCGCAATTCCCCTTCCAGTATCTGCATGCCCAACGCGTTCTGTGCTGACCCGATCCAACGCCCCCCCGCTTCATCACTGAGCCGCTGCAGCATCTGATACGACGCATTATCTACAAAGGCGCTTCCGGCCATACGCTGGTGTATCTCCGGGGATTGTGCCGGTGACAGAGTGGGGAGAAACGAAAAAATTATAATGAAATAAAGGATACGAAAACAATTAAAATGTAGTATAACCATGCTTATTATGATATAATAGTGTTTATAAATATGTTATAGTTATAATAACATGGACGAAAACGCAGGTCTTGCGAGTGTTGCACCGGGGTTGCGAGCCGCATTCCGCTCATTGAAATTGCCTTTTTCGCTGGTGGCTCACGTCACAGGAATCCAGTATGAGATTTTCAATGCGAGGAAATTGTCGCCGGGACTGTCGAATGAGCGGAATAGATCTCGGGGGCCGATGCTCGCACCGTCAATTTCATACGTGGCACGGTTCTGTTGCCACACGAGGTAGAGCGTGCTGCCCCGGATCCATTCCCATCGCAGAACGATATTACTGCGAAAACTGAGAATATTGAAATCGGGATTCGGGATGGTAAACGTGCCATATTCGTCGGAGAGGGAATAGATGCCGGTTTCCTCATTGTAATCAATATTGCTGTCAGCGTCCTTTCCATACAGCCGGAGATGTTCGCTGGCTGCGGCGGCCAGGGTACCATATCCTGAATAGGCGCCACTGGCCGCGAAGGGCTCTGCGTAGAGTTCAAGTGTCAGGTCTGGCGAGAAGGCATAACTGAAACGGAAGCGGGCCGAGAGCGTTGTCTGATCTATTGTTGCAAACACATACCGTTTTCCGTACGTCGCTGGCGGTCCCTCCGTGGTTGTCGTCACATACTGTCGTACGTTGACGTTTTGCGTATATGTCGGTTCCACGGAAAATTCGATGCGTCCCTGAGTACGCAGACTGCTCCCTGCGCCGGTCGACCAGCTTTGTGAGCCGAGAGCATCGTGAAAATATGAGAACCAGGTACTCCAGCGCAGGTCTTCCGAATAACTGTTGCTTACAGATCCGTAGAGATTCCATCCATCACGGCTGCGCATCAGCGGTCCGCCGCGGGTCAGATGGTCATTGAGAGAGCCTGAACCGTAGTCGATACTGAGCGCGCTGCGATAGAAATTTTTCCAGGTCGCCTGCAGGGAGATTCCGGTCGTCGCGTATTGCCGTACGAAGCCGTAATTCCAACCACTCGATACCGACACGGTCGCTTTGTAGTTGTGAAACAATGGTCCGGGGAGGTTTTCCCTGAATGTGAGCATCGACCAGGTATCGATATCATCGACCGCGGTAAGTATCCCGGCGTCGTTGATGTTGAAGCCCGGTGATTCCGTCTGGCCACCGAAACCCCAGAGCCAGTGACCGCCGCTGATTTTTTCGAAACGAAATCCCGCGGTTACGCCAGTAAGGGCTGTCCGTTGCGGATCATAGGTGATATGGTCAGCGTCGGGACGTTGGAAGAAATGCGTGCTGCTGCGCTGAACAAGATCGACTGCTTCCTTGCTGCCGATGAGAT
>JAGTUW010000059.1 GCA_018224345.1 Bacteroidota bacterium | reverse complement strand
GGATACAGTAGTTACGCATGCGATTATCCTTTATATGTGGAAAGAGTGATGCTTTTTATTCCGCACTTCCTGGATTTCGTCACAGACGAAACAAATGGATTCTTCTTGGCGGCAAGATAGGAATCAGGTAGCGAAGATGCAAGTCGATCGGTGAAGAAATGCTGAGCATCTTCGTGGAGTGCCCTGCATCCGGAAGCGCCCTGGCTGACGGTCGTCGCGATGAAGCATTCAACGCCCAAGGCACTTTGCACACGGAGCATGCAGGTCTCCGTCAGCGCTGGTGTAAGCGCCCGTTCATGGAATCGGTCTCTGGTGCGGGTCCCTGTGTTCACGGTGGTGCGATTTCTTTATGTGCAATTGTCAGGAATTGCCGGTATTTTATGTTTCCCCATTGACAAAACAGCAGAAGGAAAAATTTTTATGAAACACATGATCACCATGTTGATTCCGTTGGGTGTGTTGCTGATGCTTGCCGCCTGCGATACTCCCGGCGAGAAGGGAGGGCCCATGCCGGAACGTATTATCACAGAAGAAACGATTGTCATTGTTGTCGATTCACTGATTGTGCAGCACGGGGAGGATCAGCGCGAGCGCATCGAGCGCGGTGCCGCACAGGTCGCCCGTTTCTGGCGTGCCGAAGATGGCAGCCAGGATGATTACATCGAGTTCTGCACCCGGCAATTTATTGCCGATCCCGATCTGCTCGACAAGACCTTCGAGCGTCTGCAGCATAATTTCATGTTGATTTCCGGCTATTTCATGGAGATGCGCCGCGAACTCAATTATCCCTTGCAGGTCGATATCGGACCGATTCTCCCGATCGATTATCAATTCGGGGAGTTCTCTGCCTCCGCACATGCGACCGAGGATTTGTTCCAGATCAAGGTGGCGTTTACCGTCTTGCTGAATTTCCCGATCACCACATTGAAGGAGCGTCTCGAGCAGGGAGCCGACTGGAGTCGCCGTCAATGGGCGGAAACCCGTCTGGCTGCCATGTTCGATACCCGCGTTCCGCCGGAGGTCCAGCAGCAACTGACCGTCGCCTACACCAATGCCGACAACTACATCAACAGCTACAACATCGTTCTTCACAACGTGTTGAACAGTAACGGTGAACGGCTTTTCCCCGAAGGTCTCACCCTGATCTCTCATTGGGGATTGCGGGACGAACTGAAGGCCCAGTATGCGAATCCCGACGGATTGCCGCGCCAACAGTTGATTTACCAGGTGATGCGCAGCATCATTTCACAGGATATCCCGGAGAACGTGATTGACAATCCGGAGGTGGACTGGTATCTCGACGACAACGTCGTCGTGCCGTTCGGTGAACAGCCGGATGCGGACGCGCAACGTGCGGAACGCGAAGAGGATATCCGCTATACGCACTGGCTGAATATTTTCAATGCACAGCAGGGAATGGATCCGTTTCACCCGGATAATCCCAGCCATATCGACCGCCGGTTCAATGTCAACAGGGAAATTCCCGAGGAAGAAGTCGAGGCCCTGTTGCTTTCTATCCTTACGGCGCCTGAAATCAAGCAGACGGCGAAGCTGATCCAGGAACGGCTTGGTCGGCCACTCGAACCCTTCGACATCTGGTATCCGGGGTTCAAGAGCAAACCCGATATTACCGAGCAGGAACTCGATCGCATTGTGTCGGCAAAGTATCCCACCGTGGAGGATTTCGAAAAAGACATTCCGAATATCCTGATCCGCCTCGGCTTCAGCTATGACCGGGCGGAATTTCTTGCAGGCAAAATCACCGTGGATCCCTCGCGCGGCGCAGGACATGCCATGGGGCCGGGACGCCTGGCGGACAATGCGCGGCTGCGCACACGCGTCTCCGAAGGTGGGATGAATTACAAGGGGTACAACATCGCCATGCATGAACTCGGACACAATGTCGAGCAGGTGATGAGCTTTCAGTTGATGGATTATACGCTGCTGCGCAGTGTCCCCAACGTCGCATTCACGGAGGGATTTGCCTTCGTCTTCCAGGCACGCGATCTCAATGTGCTCGGATTGCAGATGGATGATGAGGAGGCCGCACTGCTGAAAACACTCGATGTGTTGTGGTCCACGTATGAAATCGCTGGTGTTGCCCTGGTGGACATGCGTGTGTGGCGCTGGATGTACGATAACCCCACGGCGACGCCGACGCAATTGCGCGAAGCGGTCATGGATATTGCGCGTGATGTGTGGAACAGTTATTACGCGCCGGTGCTCGGTATGGAAGATGAATTTCTGCACGCCATCTATTCCCACATGATCGATGCCGGTCTGTACACGCCCGATTACCCGCTCGGGCACATTATCGCCTTCCAGATCGAACAGTATCTCGAAGGAAAGAATCTCGGACAGGAAATGGAGCGCATGTGCACGATCGGCAATGTCTCGCCGGACCTGTGGATGCATACCGCAGTGGGCCGGGGTATTTCCACGGAACCACTGCTGCAGGCTGCCGGTGAGGCGCTCGAAGCGTTGCGTTGACATTCAACCTGTGAAGGAAAAAAAGGCTGCGGACACAATACCGCAGCCTTTTTTGTTATGTGGAAGTAACAAAACACACGATTCACATGAGAGCCAGTATTCAATGGATATCGTTATTCTGGGAGCCGGATACGGCGGGATGAGTTGCGTGACGCGTCTGTCGCGGAAATTCCGCAGGAAGAAGGACGTGCGCATTCATCTCGTCAACAGACATACGTATCACCTGCTTGAAACCCGTCTGCATGAGCGCGCAGTGCGCGAGTCGGAAGTGACCATCCCTCTGTCACGTTTTCTTGCCAAAAGGAAAAACGTGACGTTCCATCTCGGAGAAGTCACACATATAGCGCTCGAGGAACGCTACGTCGAACTCGATTTCGGGAAGTCCGAGACAACTCCGGCAACGCCCCGGCGTATCCGTTATGATTATCTGGTGATTGCGCTCGGGAGCAAGACCAACTTCTACCAGATTCCCGGGTTGGAGGAACATGCATTTCAGTTGAAGGAGCTCGATGATTCCGAGCGCATTCGTGAGCATACCGAGCGCATGTTTGCGATTGCGTCCACGGAATCAAATCCGGAGAAACGCAGGGAATATCTGCGTTTTGTCATCGGTGGAGGTGGATTGACGGGTGTCGAGCTTGCAACAGAGATGGCCGAGCGTTTCGATTCTCTCTGTGAGCAATACCATATTGAAGAGTCGGAACCTGAGATATTGTTGATCGAACTCGGTGAGAAGATTCTCCCGTCACTTGATGGCAAGCAGATCAGGCGTTCAGTGGAAGCCCTGCAGGCCATGGGGATTCGCATCCTTACCAACACACGCGTCGTCGGTATGCGGGAGGAAAACGGTCATCTCGAAATTCTCCGCGAGCCCGGTGCACCGATACCGACGCGAAGTATGATATGGACGGGTGGAATTCGGATATCGGATCTGCTTCGCAAAAGTGGTGCGGAGACCGGGCCGCAGGGTCGGGTGATTGTCAATGAGTTTCTCCAGGTGCAGGGGTATTCCGAGGTATTCGCGATCGGGGACAATGCACTCGCGATCAATCCGGAGAACGCGAAAGCCGTTCCCACTGCGGCGCAGTTTGCTCTGCAGCAGGGCTATCTGACCGCCGACAATGTGAAACGATTCATTGAAGGGCGCGATCTGAAGAGATATCGTCCGAAGGTTTTAGGCGAAGTGGTTTCCCTTGGCAGACATCTGGCAGTTGGATGGGCTTCCTTACCCGCCGGGATGCAGCTCCGCTTTCTTGGTTTTCTTGGAATTCTGTTCAAGCGTGCCATCAGTGAACGTCATCTTTTTCTGCTGTGGAAGGAAAGACAGAATTGGACGGGGCATTGGTAGGGACGGTGGAACAGCAACATGTTTGATATGTCAAAGGTCGCTATGATTGCGACCTTTGACGTTGTTATCCATAAAAAATGAGAACAATGCTGCAACGGGCGAATCAGATCAGTGCCAGCCTCTTCGTTTGAATGCCGGCATCCGTTTCCATGCGCAATGTATAGAGCCCGGCGGACAGTTTTTCGGTATCGAACGGTACGATATGGTGGCCCGAATCGAGATGCCTGGTATCGATCAATGTTATGACCTTGCGACTGAAGGCGTCGATCATGGTGATTGTCACCGGTGTGGAAGCTTCCAGGCCGAAGGAAATGGTTCCGAAATGCGAGAACGGATCGAGGCGATGTTGCCAGATCGAAAGGGAAGTCGGGACGTGATGCGGTGAGACCACAATCGAGGGAGTAGGGATACCTACGCCATTGGACTGCAACTGTCGCAGGCGGTAATAGGTAATGCCGTTGACACCGGCCCTGTCGAGATAAGTGTAGCCCTGGTGATTTTCCCTGTGGGATGATGGCAGGAAGGTAACCGTCTGCCACCGGTCATCGGACTGGTTTCGCCGCTCCAGTTTGAAGCCCTGCAGCAAGGAATTGGATTGTACCGACCAGCGCAACTGCACGACATCCTTGATGTACGCACCCTCAAAGGTCAGAAGGTCGTAAAGCTGTTTGCGCGGTGGGGTCACGCTCTGCTGCGCTGCTGCGAAAAAGGCATGTGTGCCGGACTGTTTGCTTTTGGCAAAATCCAGTGCGTATTCACTGCTTATCCGGGATGCTGGAGTATCCGGATTCTGATCCGTGTCACTATCAGTCGAACCCGGAGGCGTATCACCTGCCATCGCAACGAAACGATCAGGTTGGGCATGCGCATCTGATATACACTGACCTGCAATGAAAATGAATACCAGCGCGTAAAAATAAAATCGAAACATCTTTCTCACCTGCTTCACTAACTAAGACATGAAGAGAATTGGTCAAGAACAAGTGAGAGTAGAGAGAGAACACAATGAGAGTGAGACTATCAATCTACAGAAAAGATTTCCGAAAAGCAAGAAAAAATGCCGGAGCAGCTTCCGGCATTTTTCAGGTGGAAGGGACGCCTTGCGGGCATCTCAGTAGAGGTCGGGGAAGATAATGCGTTCGACGGTTTCGATGACGACATGTATGATTTTGATATGGAGTTCCTGAATGCGATCACTGGTATTTCCCGGCACGATGATGGGAATGTCGCAGAGGGACAGGAGCGTCCCTCCACCTTTCCCGAGCAGTCCGACAGTTGCAATACCTCTGGCACGTGCTTCTTCTGCGGCTCGGATGAGATTGCCCGATTCGCCGCTGGTCGAGAGCATGAGGAGTAGATCACCCTCCCTGCCGAGTGCCTGCACCTGTCTTGCGAAGACCTCAGTGAACCCATAGTCGTTTGCGACACAGCTCATATGCCCGGGGTCGCTGAATGCGATTGCGGGAAGCGGCGGCCGCTCACTGCGATAGCGGCCGCTCCATTCTTCCGCAAAATGCATCGCATCGCTCATAGACCCTCCATTTCCGCAGGACATGGCTTTGCAGCCTGCACGGAACGTCGCTGCAAGCTTGTTGGCGAAGAGCTCGATTCGCGGAAATTGTTCTTCATCTTTTACAAATAACGCCAGTGAGTGGCGGGCTTCTTCGAATGCGTGTTCAATGTCATTCATGATTCTACGTCGATTATTGGAGGACATTCAATTCCAGTGCCCCAAGTCGTTCGGCCGAGTCGGTACGCACCTCTTCATGCAGGGAGTTTCCATGGGAATCCATAGTGACAATGGCGGCGAACCCTTCGACCTCAAATTCCCAGAGGGCTTCCGGGATGCCGAATTCCTCGAGGAAATGTACACCGTGCACTTTCCTTACCGTCTGGGCATAATACTGCGCCGCTCCACCGATGGCATTGAGATAGACAGCGCCGGAATCTTTCAATCCCTGCAGTGTCTTCGCGCCCATACCTCCCTTGCCGATGACGGCGCGGATGCCGAATTTGTTGATGATATCAGCCTGATACGGTTCTTCCCGTATGCTCGTGGTCGGGCCTGCGGCCATGACATGCCACTCGTCGCTTTCGTCCTTGAGCATGACGGGGCCGCAGTGGTACAGCACGCTGCCCTGCATGTCTACCGGGGAGTCATGGTTGATGAGATAGGTATGCAGTGCGTCACGGCCGGTGAACATCCGTCCGGTGATCAACACAATATCCCCGACCTTCAGCGAACGGATCTCTTTCTCGCTGATCGGAGGTTGAAGTACGATTTCATCACCGGTCAGTGGAATCCCCTCGCTTCTTGCCATGGCGGAGGGGTCTGCATCCCTGTACATCCAGTCGGTGATCGTGCCATCGGCCGCATCGATGTGCACGGCGAGCCTGCGGAAGGCCCAGCAGTCATAGGCTACGGAGACGAAAAAGCTGGCTGGCAGACGATGGAAACTGCCGATTTTGCATCCGATCAGCGTGCTGTTGCCGCCGAAACCCATCGGGCCGATCTGCAGCTTGTTGGATTTTTCCATGATGTCCTCTTCCAGCTTCGCAAGTACCGGATCGGGATTGCGATCGTCGAGTTCCCGGAACAACTGGTCCTTGGCATAGGCGTAGCCGGAAGCCCTGTCAGAACCGATGGCGACACCGATGGCGCCGACCGAGCACCCTTCTCCCTGTGCCTGCCAGACGGCGTGGAGGATACATTTACGGACGCCATCGAGGTCGCGCCCTGCCTTGCCGAGATGGTCGAGCGTGGCAGGAAGAGAGTACTGAATATTCTGGTTTTCGCAGCCCCCGCCCTTGAGGATGAGTTTCACCTCGATGTCATCGCGCTCCCATTGTTCCCAGTAGAAAATGGGCGCGCCTCTGCCGATATTGTTTCCGCTGTTTTTCCCCGTTACCGGGTCGACAGTGTTCGGGCGGAGTTTTCCCAGACGTGTGGCCTCCTCTATAGCCCAGAGAATATCCTCTTTCAACTGCAGTTGATTCACTCCCACGGGTGTTTTGATTTTGAATGTCGGCATCCCGGTATCCTGACAGATCGCTCCTTCGTTCTCCTCCGCCATATCAATGTTGCGTGCGATGGTGGAGAGTGCCATGGCAGCCTGCGATCCCGGGGCTTCGCGGTCGATAATAGCGTCCATGGCGCGCCGGACATCGGCGGGGAGATTGGTCGATGTCTGAATGATCAGATCGAGCATGCTCTTGCGGAAATGTTCCATGAGAAACCTCGAATATGAGTCAACGAAATCGTGGAAAGATCCAGCACTATAAACGTTGTCTGAATGATACGAGGAATCCGTTTTGGAAGCAACCTGAGCCCACAAAAAGGTTGAGGAAACCGATTTCTTATAAAAACACCTTAAGACACTCTTGACATTTATTTGGCTGGAGCATAAGTTAATAGTGGCAAATTGTTTTTTGCGCAGTACAATATGAAAAATCAAACTACCCAAAACGCTGAACGTTTGGCGGATCTGACACTCGGATTGGTCAGCTGCTGCCAAAGCAAACAGGAAGAGATTGCGGCACGTGCACACCTCTCCCTGTCCGAATTCAAATGCCTGCGAGCCTTTCGTCATGACAATGAAATGTCTGTCAAGGATATCGCACACCGCATGAGTCTTACCAGTAGTCGTCTGACCCGAATTATCGACGGCCTGGTAGAAAAATGTTACGTCACGCGGCATATCGATTCCGTAGATCGCCGCATCATCAATGTCCGCCTCACCAGTCTCGGTGAGAACATCGCGAATAAAGTGACAAGTGACTGTACACATGTCTATGAACAAGCGCTCGGTATTATCCCTGTCGCACAGCACCGTGCCATTATCGATGCTGTCACTGAACTCTCGGACGCGATGCGGATAAAAACCAATTTCATCATGAAGTACGAATAACCTGTTCGCCTGTTCCTGGTACTTCTTCAAGATGTTTGACGGCAGTGTCTCATACGAAACGCACGGATCATCGGGTCGGTCCGTGCCTCTTGCCTGATCGCGAACACGGATGTGTTCGATGCTTCCGGTTGCTCATGGCAGGTATTCCTGTGGCGGGAGAAATGTTTATTGCCCGCCAGGAGTGTAGTCGTGAGGTGTTACGACATGCAGGAATGCAGGCAGGACGGAGACC
This sequence comes from Bacteroidota bacterium, assembly GCA_018224345.1. Classification (GTDB taxonomy): domain Bacteria; phylum Bacteroidota; class Ignavibacteria; order SZUA-365; family SZUA-365; genus SZUA-365. Next base: position 45,871 of record JAGTUW010000059.1, on the reverse strand, counting down.
GTGTCGTCTCGCAATCTGTTTTGTAATCCGGGGCGGGGGGGCCGGTGAACTGATGATGCAGGGGACATCAAGAAAGATACGGTTGCCTGCGAACTGCCTGCGTGTTGGTCAATGCTGACGCCGCAGTTGACCGAAGAGATAGATCAGCAGACAGAGCCCGAGTCCGAGATACATTGGTTCGATACCGAAGGGGTAATGCGTCATGCCGTCTATCTCGTCGTACCGTCCGGAGAGAAACGAAGCTGCGCTGGCTGAAAATCCGACAAGCATTGCGGTGAAGGTAAGTGTATTGGAGATGCGCAGCCGGGGAAAATACGTGGCCACTAATGGAAACAGCAGGGCTGGGATGAACAGTGTCCCTATCACATACCACAAATCGATGATCGAAGGAAAGAGCAGCACTGCGATAACAGAGACAGCGGCGGTGAAGATAACACCAAACTGTGTGTAACGGGTGACAGAACGGTCATCATTGCGACCGCCCCAACGCGCGATGACATCGCGTCCGACAGTCAATGCTGCAATGAAGGTCAGGCCGTCGGTTGTCGACATCACGGTAGCCAGCATACCGATAAAGAAGATGCCTTTTGCCGCGGAAGGGAGCACGATGTCAGCCAGAAGCGGATAGGCCATCGATGGTTGGGCGAGATCCGGCAGCAGTGCGCGGGCATAGAGACCGGAGAGGGTTGTGATAGTATCGAAGAAAAACCAGAACAGCACGGAGTAGAAAATGCCCCTGCGTGCAACGCGCGGGGATTTTGCACTGAGCGTAAATTGATGAAACTGCGGGGCGACGAGTGTCCAGAGGGCAATGAAGAACCAGACAAGAATGTATTGCCAGGTATTACCGCCAGTGAGCGTCAGGTGCTGTGCCGGGAGATTATCGGTAAGAAAAGGGAACAGGCCGTATTCGGGAATAAGAAAGAGGAGCAGGAGAAGGAAGCCAATGAACATCAGGGCGAATTGCAACACGTCCGTACGAACCACCGCCCGGAACCCCCCGGCGTAGACGTACAATATTGTCGTGCCTGCTCCCAACAGGACACAAAGGACAAAGCTCCAGCCCGTGACGACTTGCAGGAGCACGGCCAGCATGAGAAGATAGGGTGCCGGAGAACTGTTGAAAAACACCAGTATGGAACCGAGCAGTCCCGTCTTTCTGTCGTAACAGTGATACAGTTGGTCCGGGATGGAGTACATCCCTGTCAATCGCACCCGGCGTGCGAAAAACAGGGCGAAGATAATCGCAAAGACGTAGTATGGAAAACCGAACACGAACCAGTTCGCGATACCGTAGAGATAGCTGAATTCACCTACACCGAGAATCCCGCCGTACCAGGTGGCGACCAGCGCAGCGACAAACCCCGGAAGACTGAGCAGTCGCCCTCCCAGGAGAAACTGCTCGGAACTCGCGCGATTCAACGAGGAAGCACGCAGCCCCAGATAGAGCAGAAAACCGAGATAACCTGCGACGATCAGCCAATCAAGGAGAGAAAGCTCCAGCAGCAACACGTAATGATCAACGCGACATGATTTTCACGATTTTTTTGGGCGTCGGATGACGCTCGCGAAACAGCTGTTCGGAAAGCTGTTTACTGTGACGGTCACTGTCAATGGTCAGGAAAACCAGCTTCTCCATACATTCCATGCAAACGCGTACTTTGCGTTCGCCTTCCATGTCCAGCGGTTTCTTGAAATACAACTGTTCGGAGGGGATGTGATGGCCAAACATGCACGTATGCTCTTTTTCCGAATACCCTGTGTGCCATTCGTACTGCTTCGAGGAAAGTGCATTGAAACGTTTCAGTGAACGGAGAAACTCCTTCTCGGACCGATATTCCGTCATAGAACTACTCCGGGAAAAAAGGATAATGGAGAATTCGGACGCGGGATCCGATCACAGAACACCACGGCCGCATATGAAAGTGCAATCTAACAAAAACAATGACAAAAGCGACAGGGAGAAAGAAATCTCCACCATATATGGCAGAAAACGATGTACATTTGCCGGATATTCACTATATTTCTCGAACACGAAACACGGGACAATGGCAGTGTCGCCTGCGGAACCGGTGAAAGGGTTGCTCCTCTCTGCTGCCGGAGAAGTTTTGATTCCCCGATGACGTTGATTGCTTCCTGTGCTCTTTTTTGTGCAGGAGGATGCCGGAATGCTCTCCGACGACTTGTTTACGATACAGTTGTCCGATTGAATAGAAGGGAGCCGCCGCTCTTGAAAACAGGAAACAAATTATTCCTCAACAACAGAGGAGGTACACATGAGTAAACGTATTGTTGTCGGTCTGGATGGGTCACCCTATGCCGACAGTGCCTTGCAAATGGCGATCCGACGTGCAAAAATGTATGACGGCACAGTCATCGGTGTCGCTGTCATCGATCGCCCGAGCATCGAGCAGATTGCCGCCGGCGCCCAGCCCGGTGCAATTCAGATGTCCGGAAGTGCTGTTTCTACCATGCTCAATGATGCAAAGGAGCGCGCCGAGAAGCTCATCGCCGTATTCCGCATGGAATGCGAACGGAATGAAGTCGGCTTTGAAGACATCATCTACAGTGGCGTTCCGTTCGAAGGGCTTGCGCAGGAAGGAATGACTGCAGATCTGATTCTTGTCGGGTTGCGGACATTCTTTCATTATCCGACGCGTGAGGGCCCCGGAGACACGCTCGAACAGCTGTTGAAGGACCCGATCTGTCCGGTGCTTGCTGTTCCCAAGGAGTCCGAATTACCCCGCAATGTTGTGATCGCCTATGATGGGACGATAGGTGCCGCGCGTGCGTTGCAGGCATATGCGCATGTTACACCCAATCTTCCGGAAATCTATCCGGTAACCCTGCTCTGTGTTGCTTCGGACTACGACAAGAATAAATACCACCTTGAGAAAGCGACACGCTATCTGCGCGCACATGGGATTGACGCGCAGGTATTGATGCGGACGGGGAAACCGATCGATGCGATTCTTCAGGTGATGAAAGACCTCTATCCGGCGTTGATCATACTCGGACGTCCGATTCATCGGGGACTGGTTGAACGTATATTCGGTAGTATCGGTCGGAGCATCCTCAAAGAGGGAAGTATCCCCATGTTCGTATTTCATTGATTGACGGACGCCCGCGTTTCCCGGCGCGGGCGTCTTGCCACCTTGCCTTCACCCTTCACCCGCTACTCTGCCGGCGTCAATGACGCGGAGGCCTGGCGACGGCCAGTATGCGTACATCCGAAAAGCCGGACTGTATCAGTACATCGACACAGGCACCGATGGTCGCACCGGTTGTCACGAGATCATCGACAATGATAAGCGGTCGTCCGCGCAGCTGTTCGGCGCGAAGGCCATTGACCGTAAACGCTTTCCTGACATTGGCCTGCCGCTCGTCGCGGTCAAGACGTGAAGCGGACTGTGAGGTCGTATACCGGGTTCGCAGCAACAGGTTGTGGTCCCATTCAAGTTCGCACTCGTATGCGAGTCCGCGGCAGATCGCATCCGCCTGGTTGTAACCGCGCTCAATGCGTTTGATGCGATGCAGCGGTACCGGCAATAACAGCGGTCTTTCCGTGGCGGGGTTATGATCGAGAAGCGGGTTCCCCACCAGACCCTCGCCCAGGAGACGGCCGAGCCATTCCCCCACCTGGTGAAGTCGGCGGTATTTCATCGCATGGATGCAACGTTCAAGGACGCCGCCATCCTCGTATTCCCAACCCACGAGCATCATGGTCGCGTCACAGGCACAGGCGAGGGAAGCGAGATGCAACGTGGAGACTTCCATGCTCAACGGCAGATTCAACATTTCACGGATGCAGCGTACGCAGAGTACGTCGTGTGGACGCACGCGCAGGCCGCAACCGATGCAGAGCGGCGGATAAAGAACATCCAAAAAAGCAGATATCAAGGGGCGCATGTCTGTTTCTCCCTGTGACGTGCAGCCATTGTGCGCTGTGTCCGTGTCCCTGCCGGACACGGCTTCCATTCATCGCTCAGATCCCGGTGGGTGCTGCTCTCTCCTCTTCCGGGACGAAATTCATCGCTTCTTCCACGATGGCATCGATGATTTCCTCTTCCTTGAGTCGACGGACTACCTCGCCTTTCCGGTAGAGGATCCCCATTCCCTTGCCCGCGGCAATGCCGATATCGGCTTCACTCGCCTCGCCGGGCCCGTTGACAACGCAGCCGAGCAAGGCGATTTTCAGGGGTTTTTTGATCCCGGCGAGTCGTTGTTCGAGTTCGTTGGTGATTTTGAAAAGATCAACTTCCAGACGTCCGCATGTGGGACAGGCTATGATTTCCACGCTGCGTGAGGCAAGGCCGAGCGAGCGGAGAATTTCTTTTCCGACTTCTACTTCCTTCCAGGGTTCGTCGGTCAGCGAGACGCGAATTGTATCGCCGATCCCTTCTGCGAGAAGGGTACCGATACCGACCGCGCTTTTGATTGTGCCGACCCTTGTCGTCCCTGCTTCCGTGACGCCGAGATGCAGGGGATAATCAGTACGTTCGGCGATATAGCGGTAGGCCTCGATCATCAGGCGGGTATCGGTGGATTTGACGGAAATGATCACGTCGCGAAAACCGAAATCCTCACATATCCCCGCATGACGCATGGCGCTTTCAAACAGGGCCTCGGCGGTGGGGTAGCCGTGTTTCTCGAGAATATCCTCTTCAAGCGAACCGGAATTCACACCGATGCGAATGGGTATACCGCGCTCCTTCGCCGCAGCCAACACCTGGTGAATGCGATCGATGGATCCGATATTACCCGGATTGATCCGCACCTTTGCCACGCCAGCCTTGATGGACTCGAGCGCAAAAATGTGGTTGAAATGAATATCGGCAACGATGGGCAGGGGTGATTGCCGGACGATATCACTCATAGCGGCCGCGGCATGCTTATCGTTGACGGTGATACGAACAATGTCGCAGCCCTCTTCAGCGGCCCGACGGATCTGTTCGACCGTACCGGCAACGTCGCTGGTCTTCGTCTTGGTCATGGTCTGCACACTGATCGGGGAATCACCGCCGACCGGAATGTCGCCGACCCATACTTTGCGCGTTTTCCGGCGGATGGTCTTGACGCCGGGCGGTTGCCAGGTGGGTGCAGACGGGTCCTGAATAACGGGAATTTCTATCATGGAGTTTTCTTTCGCTGCCTACCGATTATTCTTTGTCGGGATGAATGTGTTTGCTTGCGTCAAGGAGGATACGCTTTTCCTCTTCGGTGAGATTCGAGTAGCCGGAGGTGCTGATTTTGTCAAGAATTTCGTCAATACGCTTCTGTGCTTCATCGTATTGCGGATCCGGTTTCCTGTGTTCCTTTTTTTCCGGATTCAGCTCGTAGAATCTGGCTTCATGTGGTGTCTGAGAAGGATTGGAGAATGATGTGCGTGATTTTTGACGCCGTGCCAGCCATCGGTCGATATTGCCGGCTTTGTCAAGGAGAACCCAGACACCGCCGACGACAGCACCTCCGAGATGCGCCACATGGGCAATACCGTGACGTGTCCCGAGAACGCTGTAAATGACTTCGAGTAAAATGAGTCCGGCAATCAGATACTTCGCACGCATGGGGACGAAAAACCAGAGGTAGATATATCGGTCAGGGAAGACCATGGCAAACGCGGCAAGAACGCCATAGACACCACCGGATGCACCGATGGTTGGTCCAACGGACGTGAACAGTGGTGCAATCAGCAGGTTTGCGAGTCCGGCGGTGATGCCGGCTACGAAATACATGATCAGGAATTTGCGCGACCCCCAGGTGTTCTCGAGTTCAACGCCGAACATCCACAGCATGATCATGTTGAAGAACAGATGCATCAAGTCGCCATGGAGGAACATGTAACTGATCAACTGCCAGGGCATGAAGGATCCGTGGAGCGAGGAAGCACCTCCCCCGAGAGGCCAGAGATAAAATGTGCGGGCAAACCAGTTGATGAGTGGCTCCCCCTGAAACGTCAGGAAGCCGCCTTCCAGCATGATCTGCACAAAGAACACCGCAATATTGATGATCAGAAGATTCTTGATCACCGGAGGGAAGAAGCTGAACCCGCCAAATTGCGGGCGGAAATTCTGACGTGAAAAATTTTGCATGTTGTCCTGTCGCTCGACAAAAATAACAGAGATGTGCGGAGGAATGTTCCGTTGCGTGCTTCAACGGTTCCGCGAATCAGTTCTTATCGGTCAGTGCCGCGATACCGGGCAGGGTTTTCCCCTCCAGAAACTCGAGTGAGGCGCCTCCTCCTGTGGAAACATGCGTCACGTCGTTTTCGAGGCCCGCCTGCTTGATGGCCGAGGCGGAATCGCCACCGCCTATCAGGGTAAACACACCTTGTGCTGTGGCGGTCGCCAACGCTTCCGTGATGGCAAAGGTACCGCGTGAAAAATTCGGCATTTCAAAGACGCCCATCGGACCATTCCAGACGATAGTGCGGGCTCTGGACATATGATGCGAAAAGAGTGTGATCGTTTCCGGACCAATGTCGAGTCCCATCATATCAGAGGGGATATCGGTTACCGGAACCGTCCGCCGTTCCGTTTCGTTGCGGAACTCTCTGCCGACGATGGTGTCGACCGGCAGGATGACCTGTTTCCCGGTCTCCTCTGCTCTCCGGAGGATGTCTGCGGCCAATGCGATTTTATCTTTTTCAACAAGAGAGGAGCCGATCTCCATCCCTTGTGCTTTGAGGAAGGTGAACATCATGCCACCACCAATCAGAAATATATCGATTCTCTCCAACAAATTGGAAATGACATCGATTTTTCCGGAAATCTTGGCGCCACCCAGAATGCCGAGAAAGGGATGTTCAGGATTATGAAGAGCGTGGTTCAGATTCCCGATTTCTTTTTCCATCAGCAAGCCTGAAAGTGCAGGCTGCAGGAAACGTGCCACTCCCACGGTAGATGCGTGGGCGCGATGCGCGGTACCGAACGCATCATTGACATACACATCGCCGAGTTTTGCAAGAGTGCGCGCAAACTGCTCGTCATTATCTCTTTCCTCTCTGTGAAAGCGCAGATTCTCGAGCAGAAGCACATCGCCTGGTTGCATATCTGCGGCCATCTTTTCGACGGTGTCGCCGATACAGTCATCGGCGAAGGCGATGTCGCGATCCAGCAGTGAGGAGAGCCGGTCGGCTGCGGGTCGCAGACTGAAGGCCGGGTCCACCTTGCCTTTCGGACGACCGAGATGACTCATAAGAATTATCGTCGCGCCTTTCTCAATCAGTGCCTTGATGGTCGGAAGGCTGGCAACGATTCGTGTGTCATCGGTCACCTCACCTGCATCGTTGAGGGGAACATTGAAGTCGACACGCATCAACGTGCGCTTCCCTTGAATATCATAGTCTCGAACGGTCATCTTCTTCATACCATACTCCTGTGCCCGGTACAGTGGCGTGAAAAACCTACGAAATCATTTGTCGTAAACAAAAAAGTGACCCGCGGCAAGATCAACCGCAGGCCACGTACACAGTACTGCTCTGTACGGTCAACCCGCAATTTTCTTTACGAGGTCGACGACCCTGCAACTATAGCTGTATTCGTTGTCATACCAGCCGATGACTTTTACCAGATTACCGATAACCATCGTTGACGCTACGTCGAAAATACAGGAGTGCGTATTGCCGATGATATCTGAGGAAACGATCGGGTCGACACAGTATTCGAGAATATTCTTCATCGGTCCGTCTGCCGCCGCTTTCATCGCGGTATTGATTTCCTCGACGGTAACTTCCCGCCCGAGCGTCGCGACGAAATCAGTGATTGAGCCATCCGGTGTAGGAACGCGGAGGGCGAAACCATCGAGGCGCCCTTTCAGTTCGGGTATGACTTTTCCGACCGTCCGGGCGGCACCGGTCGTCGTCGGAATAATATTGATAGCGGCGGCACGTGCCCGGCGAAGATCGTCATGTGGCAGATCAAGCAGGCGCTGATCGTTGGTATAGCTGTGAATCGTTGTCATCAACCCTTTTTCAATACCGAAGTTGTCATGCAGCACCTTGACCATGGGAGCAAGACAGTTTGTGGTGCAGGAGGCGTTGGAAACAATCTTTTCATCGCCGGTGAGAATATGATCGTTTACGCCGAGTACGATTGTCGCATCGATCTCGTCTTTAGCCGGGACGGTGAGAACGACTTTCTTCGCCCCGTTTTTCAGGTGGTTACCCGCGGTCTCCCTGGTCCGGAACAGTCCCGTCGCTTCAACAACGACGTCGACACCATTCCATTCGAGATTGGCTGGATCACGCTCCGCGGTGATCTTCAACCGGTTCCCGTTAATGATCAGATCGTTGCCGTCAACTTCGATTGTTCCGTTGAATTTTCCATGGACAGAATCGTATTTCAGCAGGTGTGCCAAAGTCGGTGCATCGGTCAGATCGTTGATCGCGACGAATTCAAAGCCGCCCATCTCGATGGCGCGGCGAAAAACGAGGCGGCCGATCCGGCCAAAGCCGTTGATGCCTACTTTTATGGCCATAATATACTCCCGGGACTGGTGAAAATATGAATGATGAGAGTTAATACCGTCAACTTATGCACGCAAACGACAAAAGTCAATGTATAGAGTAAAAACCACCGGAGAAAGGGAATCGTGCCCGGGCTTTGTTTGCTTTTTGTGAGAGACGTGTGTTCAACCGCCGGGAACGCGTGTCTGTAGCTAATTCTGCCGGAGCAATTGCTGACGGATGAGCAGATCTTCGGCTTCCCGCGCTCGTCGTACCTCGTCGGCCTCCCCGGTTTTTCCGACCTCGCGGAGTGCGAACTCGAGCAGACCGGTCAGCGTGTCCCGAATTCCCTTGCGTGCATGGGTCTCCTGTATCTGAAGCCAGGCGTGCTGCTCGTTGAGACGGCGGAGGCGATAGATGATTTGTCCTGGTCGCGTGGAATCCTTCATTGCACGGGTATAGACACGGCGAAGATAGGCGGTGACATCAAGCCCGGCATCATCCGTCCCGCCCCGCACGCCCCGCACGCGTTCGAGCGTTGCAATGACAGTGGCAGAATCCGCAGTCATCTGACGCAGGCGGATATGGTTTCCCGGAAGCATGCGGAGGCGCACTGCATCTTCACGGTGATGCGGGAAGCCCTTGCTGTCCAGATTGTACAGGAGACCGAGGCAGAAATCCCGTGAAAGATTTGTGGTGACGAAGTTCAGGCCGGCGGCAACAATCACTTCTCCAGAGACACCGGTCAGGAGTGGGAACCTGTCGATCAGATTCTGTCGCATGAACAGCGCCTGGTTATGCGCACGCTGAATATCGCCTCCCGGCAGTGTGCGACGTGTACGCAGAAATTGCAGCGTGCTGACCGGGTCACCGTAGCCAAGCATTTCCAGTATGCCCATGGCCTGACTGAATCCGACTTCGACATAGAAGTTGACCGGGCCACGGTTGCAGAGCCCGGCGACCTTGCGCATCAGCAGCTTGTTCCCGGTCATCTTGGCGTTGGCAATGATATTGAAATGCGTCGTGTCGGGATATCCAAGGTCAACATAGGAGTCGCGCGGGATGGACATGATTTCAACTATCGCAGAGTCCGGATTGACGGTCACCAGATGCAGAGCGTCTGCGCGTGCATGCCTGGCGGAGAGACGTGAATCAATGCCGATGATCAGAATATTGATCAATCGGCCGCTGACCGGAGGTACATCGGAAATCTGTTTGAGCTGTGACTGCAGAAGAGAGTCCTCACGCAGTGGATGTATCGGGAGTCGTCTGCGTCGGTCCTCGGTGAGTGCTTCCACATCGGAACGCGTCGTGTCTGCGGTACGGTGTTCCACTGCAGCATCGCGGACCCGTTTGGCAGCGATCGCGAGTTCATCTCCACGAATCCAGTGGTATACTTCATTCCCTGTGCTGCCGGCAAGATGCAGACCGGAACGCAATGCTGCAGACGGACCTGGAAAGGACGGAATCATCGATGCGATCAGCCCCCAGCTTCCAATAAATACAAACAGCCAGAACAGACTGCGGAACGAAATGATAAAGAGTCGTTTTACACGACCGGCAGGACGCTCTCCACTGTGTGTTTCCGTATGTTCGGGATGCGATCGCATGGTCACTTGATGTTGAAATACTTTGCTTCTGGATGGTGAACGATTATTGCACTCGTGCTTTGCTCGGGTACCAGTTGATATTCTTCAGTCAGTGTAATATCGATCCGTTCCGGTTCAAGGAGCGTGAAGAGCCGGGACTGATCTTCAAGATTCGGACAGGCAGGATAGCCGAATGAATAACGTGACCCCTGATAACCCTGGGAAAACAATCGCCGGATGTCTTTCGCGTCCGCGCCGTCGATGCCCAATTCAATCCGTATGGACTTGTGCCAGTATTCGGCAAGTGCTTCCGCACTCTCGACAGACAGACCGTGTGTATAAAGGTAGTCCTCGTATTTGTTCCGGGCGAAAAGTTCTGCCGTGTATTCGCTTGCAAACGCACCCATCGTCACGATGTGAAATGCACATACGTCGATTGCCGCTTCGTCAACCGGGCGGAAAAAGTCCGCTATACAAAGATAGCGGTCACCGCTCTGCCGTGGAAATGAGAAACGCAACCACTCGGTCAATTCGCCGGGAGCATAATCAGTGCGTGGCCAGGGCACATGCAGCGCCTCATCGTTGAGATCGGACGGTCGATAGATAATAAGATCGTTGCCGTCACTCCGGCAGGGAAAGTAGCCATAGACAAGATTGGGCCGCAGGACGCGTTCGCGTTTGAGGCGGAGCTTGAGTTCTTCGAGGCGGGGACGCACGACGGTCTCAAGCTCATGCCGGTACTCGTCTTCGCTGCGCTTTCCCCGGCGGAATTGCCACTGCCCCCGAACAAGGGCGACTTCATTTATGTACTCGTACACTTTCTCGATCGCCACATCCGGGACGATCTTTGAACCGAAGAATGGTGGTGTCGGGACGGGTGCATTTCGTGTGATGTTGGAACGGACACGAAATGCGGGTCGTCCGCTCCTGTTGCTCTCGAAGGCACGCTGCCCTTCCGCCTGCTGTCGCTGCGTTTCTCGCAGATGCAAGGAGCTTTCCATCGCCGCCCCGCCGGGGGCATCCTTCGCCGCTCTCTTCGCTTCCTTACCGGCGAGGGCCTCCTCGTCGGTATTGGGGCGTTCAATTTTGTCGGGACTGTTGACGACATTCGTGCGATCCTGTATTTCTTCTTCGCCGGGGGCGGACACGCGCTCCGTTGCCGTGCGCGGTGTGTCTGGTTTCGTGTGATCTGTACCATCCGGATAGAGTCTGCCCCGGGCGATCTCTTCCATGAAGCGCAGTCCACCGAAGGCGTCCCGGGCGAAGTGCAGCGGACCCGGATACAGTGGACGAAGATCATCTTCCACAAAGCGGCGGGTAAGGGCCGCGCCGCCCAGAACGACGGGAATGTCGATGCCGCGTCGCTGCATCAATTCAAGATTTTCCTTCATGATCAATGTGGACTTTACCAGCAGGCCGCTCATCCCGATGGCGTCGGCATGCTGTTCGTTTGCGATTGTGAGGATTTGTTCAATCGGGACCTTGATGCCGAGATTGATGACCCGATACCCGTTGTTGCTCAGAATGATGTCCACCAGGTTCTTCCCGATATCATGCACATCACCCTTGACGGTTGCGAGCACGATCGTTCCCTTCGCCGCATGATCGACTTTATCCATATGGGGTTCGAGCAGGGCCACGGCCGACTTCATGGTTTCGGCGGATTGCAGGACGAACGGAAGTTGCATCTGGCCGGAACCAAAGAGCTCGCCCACGGTTTTCATGCCGTCGAGAAGAATGTCATTGATGATTGCAAGTGCATCATGACTGCGGAGCGCGAGAGCTATGTCACTGTCGAGACCGATGCGATCTCCGTCGATAATGCGTCGCTTCAACTGTTCCTCCACCGTCAGCCCGGATGTATCCCGCGTGACCTGCGTTGCCTGACTCGCGTCAGTGAAATGATCCATGAAAGCGATAAGTGGATCGTAAACACACGATGTTCCTTCATGAAGGCTCATAGACGACCTTTAGATTTTTTCATCTGAAACTTTTCTGTATCAATTGAAAGTTTTATCTTGTATTGCATTCGCTCGAATCGATCATGTCCGTCCTTTTTGCGCAATAGTAATTTTAGATGCGTGGGTCTTGACATTGCGAGAAAAAGAGCTTACTTTTCCAACCAAAAGGTAATCAAATCTTTATTTATTTTTCCCACCATCACAGGAGACATGCCACGTGTTGTACTCAAAAACCGCTCAGTACTCAATTCAGTCCATGCTCTTTATTGCAGCCAACAACATGGGCCAGAACATTCTGGTTCGTGATGTGGCCAAGGAGCTGGGACTCCCGTCGTCCTTTTTGAGCAAAATTCTCCAGACGCTCAGCCGTTATGGTTTTCTCAACTCGGTGAAAGGCCCCAAAGGGGGGTTCTCTCTTTCCGAGAAGGGCGCGGATTCCACGATTGCCGAACTCGTTGCCGTCGTTGACGGACCAATGAACTTCGACATGTGTCTTGCCGGCTTCAGTCCGTGCAGCGAGGAAAACGCTTGTCCTTTCCACCACGAGTGGCAGCGTATTCGCGAAGAAATTCGCACACTGGTCAACAGCAAGGCGATTGTCGATCTCGCTGAAGAGATGCCAGTGCGGTATCGCACGTTGATTGCAGGCCTGATGGCATCGGAACAGAGAGCGAAACCGGCGCCGGCCAAAAAGGCTGCCACGAAAAAAGCAACGGCAAAAAAGCCCGCAGCAAAAAAAGCGGCCGCCAAAAAACCTGCAGCGAAGAAGTCTGCAACAAAAAAGCCTGCAGCGAAAAAGCCTGCAGCGAAAAAGCCTGCAGCGAAAAAGCCTGCAGCGAAAAAATCGGCAACCGGGAAGAAAAAATAATTCAAGCCGGTACAATACATTCCGGAGAACCGGGACGGTGTTCGCCGCTCCCGGTTTTTTCTTTGTTCGTTCCGACCACATCCGGGGATGAGATCAGGTCAGGGACGAGCCTTCGCCCTTGATTCTGCCAAGCAGACTGTCTATTTTACTAATCTAATAAAATTTTTCATTCATATTTCACTGCCAAATTGACAGAAACGACGAAACATGCCACGCTCCATCTACATAGAGACATACGGTTGCCAGATGAATCTGGCGGATACGGAAATCATCAACGGCATTCTCAATGAACAGGGCTATGAACTGGCGACGGATCCGGAACACGCCGATGCCGTATTCATGAACACCTGTGCCATCCGCGAACACGCAGAGCAGCGGATTTACGGTCGGCTGTCGAATTTTGCACATTTGAAAAAACGGAATCCGCGCATGGTCTTCGGCATACTTGGCTGCATGGCCGAGCGTCTGCGCAAGGATTTGTTCGAACGTAATTCCATCATCGATATTGTCTGTGGTCCCGACGAATATCGCAGACTTCCGGCGCTGATTGATGAGGCGCTGCTGGGAGAACAAGGCGTGCGGACGCAGCTTTCGCGTGTCGAGACCTATGATGACATTGTTCCGTTACGCACGGAGGGACTCAGCGCCTGGATTTCCGTCATGCGGGGTTGCGACAAGTTCTGCACCTATTGCGTCGTGCCGTTTACCCGCGGACGCGAGCGCAGCCGTTCGTTGCATGGTGTGGTCAGTGAGGCTAGGGAGCTCTTCGATCGCGGTTTTCGCGAGGTGACGTTGCTTGGTCAGAACGTTAATTCCTACAGGGACGGAGACCATGATTTTGCCGCGCTGCTTGCGGCGGTCTCATCCGTGGATGCATGTCTGCGCGTGCGCTTTACGACATCACATCCCCAGGATATGTCCGACGCGCTCATTGACACCATCGCAGCCCATGAGAATATCTGCAATTACATCCACTTGCCCTTCCAGTCCGGATCCGATCGCATATTGGATTTGATGAACAGGAGTTACACACGCGAGCATTATCTCGATCTGATCTGGCGCATACGGGAACGTATCCCCACCGTTGCTCTGTCGACGGACATCATTGCCGGCTTCCCGACGGAGACCGAGGAGGAGCATCTGATGACACTCTCCCTGCTTGAGGAGGTGCGTTTCGACAGTGCGTTCATGTTCAAGTATTCACCACGCGAGAAAACCCGCGCCTGGAGTATGGGTGATGACATACAGGACGCAGTCAAAGGTCGCCGTCTCGAGGAGATCATCGATGTGCAACGTCGCATCTCCTATGAAATCAATCAGACACGTATCGGAAAGATGGAACGTATTCTGATTGAAGGAGCAAGCAAACGTTCCGAGGAAGAATGGATGGGGCGGACGGATACGAACAAGTCAGTCATTATCCCTGAATCAAACATCTCTCCGGGCTCGTACGCCGACGTACGCATCGTCGCTGCCACGTCAGCAACGCTGTTTGGAGAAACTCCGACTCCGGTTGCAGTCCGGGCAGCCTGAGCCTGTTAATGAATCTGATCGGCATGGGACGCACACCTCATACATCGTTGTCGTTGTTGACACTGATACTTCTCGTCGTCGGATTGGTTGGTTCGGACTTCGATGCGGAGGCGCAGACACGGCGCGATATCGCCATCCTTGTCGGTCAGGTCCATGCGGGCGAGGGGCAGGAAGTGGCTGCCATGTTACCGGCGCTGAAAAAATCACATCCCGACAAGGCGGGGGTATTATTTCTTGAAGCCATGTTGCTGAGCAATGCGGAGAAGGCAATAGCGTTGTATCAGCGGGTTGCTGATGAGCATCGCGGCAGTGAATGGGCCGATGATGCACTGTACCGGCTCTACCAGTACAGCTATGCCGTTGGCGCTTATCGCACCGCACGCACGTATGCTGAGCGACTTGCAAAGGAACATCCCACGTCACCTTTCCTGGGCAGAAAATCCGGAACCGTCGTCGAGGATGTGGCGAAGGCCGCGCCCCGGGGTGTGGGTACAGCTTCGCGCAGCTCTGAGAATCCGAAGGAGACACCGCCTCGATCCGGGACGAAAGAACAGTTCGCATCCTCGACGGGGACAGCGACGGAAGCGCAGCAGTACTCCGTGCAGGTGGGAGCATATTCCCGTGAAGTCGATGCAGGCAAGCAGGTCAACGAGCTGAAGGAGCGTGGCTACACCGCGTATGTGCGGGAAAAAACAGTACAGGGAAAGACAGTGTATGCGGTATGGCTGGGAATATTTCCCGATTTCAGTCAGGCACGGGACTTCTCGAAACGAATCAAGGAACAGCAGAACATCGACGCTATCGTCGTCCGTCGCTGACAGGAAGAACATGAAAGAAACATGGAAGGCAGCGCTTGCCACAGCAACTGATATGTGGCATCCCGTGTGTCTTCCCTGCACGCAGGAAGAGACAGTATGAGTAACAGTGACGCAGGTATGATGAGTGCATCGTCCGGGGACCGGCAGAGCTTTCAGCGTCGGCACGGTATCATCGGCAGGAGTACGGAAATCCGTGAAGTCGTCGACACTATCATGCAGGTGGCGCCGACCGACATCACCGTACTTGTCACGGGTGAAAGCGGTACCGGAAAGGAAGTGATCGCCAAAGCCATCCACGGTGCCAGCAAAAGGGCTTCGAAGAAATTCATCCCCGTGAACTGCGGCGCGATTCCGGAGGGGATACTTGAGAGTGAATTATTCGGCCATGAGAAAGGATCGTTCACCGGAGCGATAGAAACACGCAAAGGATATTTCGAACTTGCAGATGAAGGGACGATATTTCTTGACGAGATCGGCGATACACCGATATCGACACAGGTGAAATTGTTGCGCGTTCTTGAAAGCGGGGAGTTCATGCGTGTGGGCAGTCCGGAACCGCGGAGGTCTGACGTCCGCGTTATCGCCGCCAGCAATAAGAATCTTGATGAGGAAGTACGCACTCGCCGATTCCGGCAGGATTTGTTTTTTCGTCTGCGTTCCGTCAACATACGTATCCCTCCCCTGCGCAATCGGCGCGGCGATATTTCTCTGCTTGTCGAGGAGTTCATGCGCACACTGGGAGGCGACGCAAGCAGGGACATTCTCATCACCGATGACGGGATGGCTGCCCTGATACGACATGAGTGGCCGGGGAATGTACGCGAACTCAAAAATGTCATCGAGAGCATGATCATTCTCGAACGGGGAAATGTGATCGACGAGGAGGTGATCGCCAAGTATCTCCAGATCATGGAAGAACCGGAATACGGACGGTCCTTGCCGATGCATCTCGGTATCGCACCCGAGCAGGCCGAGCGCGAATTGCTTTTCCGCATGCTCTATGAAATAAGAAACGATGTAAGGGAGTTGCGCGAGTTGATCAGCGAGAGGTCGTCGCATTCACCGTTGTCTCTGCCTGCGGGCCAGGAACGGGAGGAACGCCCCACGATCGAATTCGAGGACATGACACTGCGCGGCATGGAAGAGCAACTTATTGCCCACACCTTGCGCCGTTTTCAAGGCAACCGCCGGCTTGCAGCAGAGTCATTGAACATCAGTGAACGAACATTGTACAGAAAAATCAAAGATTATGGACTATGACTCAGCGCTTGCGTTCATTTTGGATTATCTTGTATCTTAGTCCCATATGGATTGGTGCTGCTTCCATCAGTGGGTGCGCCTATTCTTTTACCGGCGCCTCGGTACCTGCGCATTGGAAAAGCATCACCATTCCACTGTTTGACGACGAAAGCAATTACGGTCAGCCCTCGTTGCGCGAGGATGTGACAAACATGCTGATTCAGAAATTTCAGCGTGACAACACACTGCGGCTTTCGGACCGGCAGTCAGCAACCGTCGAACTGAAAGGTACGATCATTTCCGTAACAGCGGATCAGCCCACCGCAGTTTCCGATGGCGCACAGGCGACACGGATGCAAGTTGCGCTGAGAACACGAGCCACGCTCATTGACCACACAACCAACAAAGAAGTCTGGAGCAAGGATTTTTCTGCCACTGGTGATTATCCTGCCGGATCAGGGCAGGATGGCCGTGCGCAGGGGCTTGCGATAGCATTGGAAAACCTGACCGATGATCTCTTGCTGGAGACGGTATCTGCGTGGTAATTTTGTCTTTTCACACACTCTTCTGAGGTGAAAACTAGGTTATGGAAGATTTTATACTGGGTGCATACGTATTCTCGCTGAGCATCCTGTTCCTGTTTGGATCACACGGTTTCGTGATGATCTTTTACTATTTCAGGAACAAGGAGAAGATTCCGGTCGGGAAAACAACCTTGGACGACACCCCCATGGTCACCGTCCAGCTCCCGGTGTACAACGAGCTGTATGTTGTTGAGCGGCTCATTGATGCCGTTTGCCTGTTGGATTATCCCAAAGACAGACTTGAGATTCAGGTTCTTGATGATTCCACCGATGAAACAGTCGATGTCGTTGCAGCCATCGTTGAACGCAAACGCGAAGAGGGCTTTGACATCGTGCAGATTCGGCGTGAGGACAGGGTTGGCTTCAAGGCGGGCGCACTCCGTCATGGCATGGAGTGTGCCAAGGGTGAGTTCCTCGCCATTTTTGATGCCGATTTTGTGCCCAATCCGAATTTTCTGCAACAAACGCTTCGTCATTTCACCGATGATCGTATCGGTATGGTGCAGACGCGATGGGAGCATCTCAACAATGAGTTTTCACTCCTGACCAGGGCCCAGGGTATTGCCCTCGATGGTCACTTTGTGATTGAGCAACAGGTACGCAACAAATCCGGTTTCTTCATCAATTTCAATGGGACTGCCGGCATCTGGCGACGTTCCTGTATTGAGGACGCCGGAAACTGGGAAGCCGATACGTTGACAGAGGATCTGGATCTGAGTTACAGGGCGCAGCTCAAGGGCTGGCGCTTTGTGTTTCTTAACGATGTGACTTCTCCCGCCGAACTTCCATCCGAAATCAATGCGCTCAAATCGCAGCAGTTTCGCTGGACGAAGGGTGCGATTGAAACCGCGCGGAAAATCCTGCCCCGCGTCTGGAAGTCCAAATTGCCTCTCCGTATCAAGCTGCAGTCCACTGTACATCTGACGAACAATCTCGTATTTCCCTTTATCCTGCTTGTCGGCATATTGAATGTCCCGCTCGTCTTCATCAAGCATGCGGGCGGTCACGAAACGTTCTTCGCCTTCATGTCGGTTTTTGTGCTGGCGTTCATCAGCACCTTCCTGTTCTACCTGTATTCGCAGAAAGATGTGTACACGGACTGGAAGAAGCGGATTTTTCTTTTTCCGCTGTTCATGTCGGGAAGTATGGGCTTCTCGGTAAACAACTCTCGTGCTGTCATCGAAGGGCTCTTCAATCGGAAGAGCGCATTTATTCGCACGCCGAAATTCCGTATCGAGACGGAGAAGGATACCTGGAAGAATAAAAAATATCACGCAACCACGAAGAAAATATCGCTGTCAATCATCTTCGAGCTCGTACTGGCAGCTTATTGTATGATCGGTGTGGTCGCCTCGATCTGGTTTTTGGAGATAGCAGCCCTGCCATTTCAGCTTCTTTTCTTTTTTGGTTTCTTTCTGGTCGGCTTTCTTTCGATCCGTCACGCCCTCAATCCCGGAGGCGTCTGACACACTGCGTCGATTTCAATGCGGGTCTGTATCGCGGAGGCGGTAACAGCTGCCTCTGTGGACTATTCCGCATCATGTGCACGATGTATGTTCTCGCGCGGATACAGGCCATGGGCGGCGAATGGAAACAGACCGGAACAGAACGCAGAGCATCGGTATTTCACCGCAGGGTTAGACAACCCGTCGGCGACGCGATATCCGTTCGAGAAGAAACGGCATGAGGAAACATGTTTGACGATATTGCTGCCCTGGAACAACATCTCGATGCACATCCCGCATCTCCGCTGTTCGCGCGACTTGCCGCGCTGTACATGGAACGAAATCGTCCCGCGCAGGCATTGAAGCTCTGCCTCCAGAGTATCAAGCGATATCCTGACTATCCG
Source organism: Bacteroidota bacterium (assembly GCA_018224345.1). GTDB lineage: Bacteria > Bacteroidota > Ignavibacteria > SZUA-365 > SZUA-365 > SZUA-365. Next base: position 26,984 of record JAGTUW010000059.1, on the reverse strand, counting down.
ACCGGCCTGTTGATGATCGCACGCGCACAGGTGATGCTACGCCAGTACAGTGACGCACGACAGACCTTGCGGGAGTTGCTGCAGCTGCTGCCCTCCTGCGCGGCAGCACTGCAATTGCTTGATCGTATGACGGAACTGGAACTGGAATATCCACCCTATACAGCGACGGCCGGCCTGCTCATTGCGCGTCATAATCCCACACGTGAGACAGCACAGGACCGCCGTGTTCAGTGGAGCAGGCAGGACGACATCATCCCGGGTATGGAATATTTTCCGTCGGGCGGCACTGATGAAATCCCGGAAAGTGAGAGCGATACCGGAGACGCTGCACCTTCCGCCAGACCTTTCGGGGATTCATCTTCGGGGATGGATCTGGCCGCCCTCGCACAGCGTCTCGAAGGTGCGCGGATTTCCTCCCTTCCGGAAGAGGAAACCGAAGACTCCGGCGTGGAGGATAAAGCGATTGAGACAATCAATCTCGATGCCCGTCCCGTCACAGAAACCCTGGTTGAAATTTATATACAGCAGGGGCGCTGGCAGGAGGCGATCGATGGCTACAGTCGCCTGGCGCAACGGCATCCGGAGCGACGTGATTATTTCGAACAATGTGTCGCCGAGGTGGAGCAAAAGGCCGTCATGGCGGAAGAGAATACATCGGGAGAGAAGCGGAAGACCGCTCGTGAGCAGGACCATTCACAGGAACAGCCAGATTGAGGAGCTATCATGTTGACACCCGCACATTCCATGCTGCTCGTCATCGACGTGCAGGGAAAGCTGGCCGAGAAGGCCTGGCGTTCCGAAGTGATGCAAAAGAATATCCGGATTCTCATTGAAGGTATGACAATATTGGGCATCCCGATCGTGGCGACCGAACAGTATCCGCAAGGTCTCGGACATACTGTGGCTCCTGTCGCAGCGTTGCTTGACTCGAAGGCAGTGATTGAAAAGGACACTTTCAGTTGTTGCGGAGCGTTCGCGTTCGAAAGCAAATTGACGGAGTTGCACAAGACCGATATTATCATCTGCGGCATCGAATCGCATGTATGCGTCTACCAGACGGCCCGCGACCTGCTCGCACTCGGGTACAATGTTCATCTGGTAGCGGATGCCGTCTCCAGCCGCAACGAGGAGAATTGGAAACTCGGCGTTGATGTATGCACTTCTCTGGGAGCCAGAAAAACAGGCACGGAAATGGTGTTGTTTGAATTACTTCGCGAATCCGGCACCGGGGAATTCAAGGCCATCTCAGCACTTGTCAAGTAGAGAAAGAAACCGGCCCGCGATGCGGTATCGCTTCTGACGGCCGGATTCTTCCTGCGTTTACTGTTTTTCCTTCTGCCGGGCTGCGATGAGATTCAGTGCGGAACCCGCTTTCCACCATTCGATCTGTTGTGCGTTCATCGTATGTTGCACGATGACCTGATCACTGCTCCCGTCTGCATGCTGTACAGTCATGGTCAGAGGGGCCCCGGGGGCCAATTCGCTGACATTCAATGAAATACGATCGTCCTCCTGGATCTTCGCATAGTCCGCCGGATTATGAAACGTCAAGGGTAGCATGCCCTGTTTCTTGAGATTTGTTTCATGGATACGGGCGAAGGACTTGACGATAATCGCCTTGCCACCGAGATGCCGCGGTTCCATCGCCGCGTGTTCACGACTCGACCCCTCCCCGTAATTTTCGTCACCGACAACGACCCAGCCTCTTCCTGCCGCCTTGTAAGCACGTGCCACCTCGGGTACTTCGTCATAGTCTCCGGTGATCTGATTTTTGGCTTTGTTGGCGACACCGTTGAATTCATTGATGGCACCGATGAACATGTTATTGGATATGTTGTCAAGATGTCCGCGGAAGCGCAACCATGGCCCTGCCATCGAAATATGGTCGGTAGTACATTTCCCGCGCACCTTCAACAGAAGATGCAGGTTATCGTACTCCTCCGCTTCGGGGGGAGAAAAGGGCGTCAGTATCTGAAGCCGGTTGCTTTCGGGATCGACGATGACATCGACTGAACTTCCATCCCTGGCGGGGGGAATGAACCCTGCCGACTCAGTGATAAAGCCGTTGCCCGGAAGCTCCTCGCCTGTCGGCGGATCGAGTCGTACTTCCTCGCCTTTGTCGTTGACCAGCGTATCCTTTGTGAAATCAAAGGTGAGAGACCCTGCCAGTGCGAATGCGGCGACAGTTTCCGGACCGGCGACAAAGGCATGGGTGTCCGGATTCCCGTCATTTCTTCCGGTAAAATTCCGGTTGAACGAAGTGATGATGGAATTGCGGTCTCCCTTCTGCACATCATGCCGTTTCCACTGTCCGATGCAGGGACCGCAGGCGTTGGCCAGCACCTGACCACCGATACTTTCAAGCAATTCCAGCTGTCCATCGCGCTCAATAGTGGCGCGTACCTGTTCCGATCCGGGTGTGATGGTGAATTCCGATTTTGCCCGTAACCCTTTCTCCCTTGCCTGACGCGCAATCGCAGCTACCCGGTCAATGTCTTCATAACTCGAATTCGTACACGATCCGATCAACGCCACGCGCAATTCCTCCGGCCAGCTGTTCTCACGTACCGCAGCGGCGAATTCCGAAATCGTGTGCGCACGGTCCGGAGTAAAGGGGCCGTTGATATGGGGCTCAAGTGTGTTTAAATCAATGTGGACGACCTGATCGTAATATGTCTCAGGATCGGACGCCACCTCATCGTCGCATTTCAGGTGGCCGGACAGTGCGTCGGCAAGATCGGCGAGATCCGCGCGGTCGGTGCTGCGCAGATAGGCACTCATTTTTGCATCATAGGGAAAGACTGAAGTTGTCGCGCCGATTTCGGCTCCCATGTTGCATATCGTGCCCTTGCCCGTAGCTGAGATTGATGCGCAGCCTTCACCGAAATATTCGACGATGGCGCCGGTACCGCCTTTGACAGTGAGCATGCCGGCGAGTTTGAGAATGACATCCTTCGGCGATGTCCACCCGCTCATTCTTCCTGTCAGGCGTACACCGATGAGTTTGGGAAATTTCACTTCCCACGGCATACCCGCCATGACATCGACAGCGTCAGCACCACCGACGCCCACGGCGATCATACCAAGTCCGCCGGCATTGGGTGTGTGTGAATCTGTTCCTATCATCAAGCCACCGGGAAAGGCATAGTTTTCCAGCACCACCTGGTGGATAATGCCGGCACCGGGCTTCCAGAAGCCGATGCCGAATTTTCGTGACACGGAAGCGAGAAAGTCAAAGACTTCGCGATTTGTTTCGATCGAGGAGGCCAGGTCCTTCACAGCGCCGTGTTCGGCGAGAATGAGATGATCGCAGTGTACGGTGCTGGGTACGGCGACGGTTGGGATGCCTGCACTCATGAACTGCAATAACGCCATCTGTGCTGTGGCGTCCTGCATGGCCACGCGATCGGGTCCGAAATCTGCGTAGTCAGCACCCCGCTGTAACGGGACGGCAGGTTCCTCCCGGAGATGCGCATAGAGAATTTTTTCGGTATATGTCAGAGACCTGCCCAGCAGGGTTCTCGCGGAAGCGATGCTGTCAGGAAGGGTGGAATATACACGCTGAATCATGTCAAGGTTCGCTGTCATTTCATATCTCCGGATAAATATTGCAAGTAGTTCAATATACAAAATGAAAGGAAAAAGAAAGACGGGCCGTGAGGAGGCCCGTCTTTGAGAGATCGCACGGGGGCGATTGCGATCTGATGGAGGTGCTGACGATCTATCGGGAAGCGTTATCGTGCGTTCTTCCACCATTCGTAATGCGTAGTTTCCATTTCGTGTCTGCCAGGAATGGGAAAGAACAGGGAATTTCCCTCACTGTCGTAGAACCAGAATCCATGACGCAGGACACGATAGGAGATGCTGTGCAGAACCGAAGACAGACTGATCGTCTTTACAAATTTCTCGGGATATTGCTCGAGTTCGGTCAGACAGTCAAGCAGGCGGTATGGATTGCTTTCAGGAATTGGGGAAACGATGATCTCGCGGTGGCGACTTTCCGCGAGGAACTCCTCGATGTTCAGATCGATCTGTGTAAAACAGAAGCGCTCGGCACCCTTGGCGACATCCTCTGTGATGTATTTTCCGAACGAGCGCTGATCGAGCCGTGAAGCGATGAGATTGCGCACGGGAGCGATTTCCTGGAAAATCCGTATCAGACCAGGGACATTCTTCGCTTCGTACGGGCCAGGGGTCAATTCGAGGGCCTTGCCGCTGACTGTCACGAGGTAGAGTTTCTGAATGAACTCGAAGGGGACATGCTCCAGAACGCGATAGGAAGCGATAAACTTCGTGCGCTTTGGTGAGCCGTCTTCATGAGGAACGGTTTTCTCAAGATACTCGTCAATCCTGAAGTATGGATCACGAAACGAGAGATCCAGTTCGGCAAAAATCACTTTTCCCTGAAAATGACGGGCGCTCCCTATCGTGTAATGCTGCGCGAAGGCTTTGGGATCAAGTTGCGAGGCGACCAATGCGTTGATCGGGAAAATGATCATGTAAAGGTGTTTCTGGTATTCTGCCATGGGTGTACACTGCTGAGATGAGGTTTTCGGTGAACACGGCAATGTACTGAAACGTCCGGGTCCGAGCAAGTTTCCCTGTATGGCTGTATGGCCTCACCCTAAAATAACCAATCCCGCACGAAAGCCGATGGCCTCGGTAATCAGCGAAGCCCGAGGACAGCAGTGGGAAGCGCAGCGGATGCGGAATGGATGACCGCACTGCCTTGCATAGTGTTTCCGCAGCAAGCATGTTGACGCTGCGTGACCGCTTTATCACGCATCCGGCGGGAGCGAACGAAAAAGATCCTGGACTATGTTTTTCGCATCCATCGGATTGCAGGTCGATGTCATTGCGCATTTCGATATCGTACTCGTCCTGATTGTGCTGCTCATCGCCAGTATTGGAAAAATACCCGGCAGTATTGTCGCGAGCAGAATGATGGGTTTTAAAAAGCGGGAATCACTGGCGATCGGCTTCGGTATGAACGCGCGCGGTCGATACGATACTCCGTACGAAGATCTTTGTGGACTTTCTGGCGGTACTCAACAGCACGGAAAAATCCTTGTTTGAAGAGGAAGAGCATCGTACTGCCGGGACGACCGAATGATGCACGTTTGCTGAAGGGCCCGGAACATTGTAGATTTCTTTCGTGAAGTATCCCAGAACAAGAATTCGGTAATTCGTATGTCTTCCGATTCCACAAGAAAACGCAGAAACGCCCGTAATCCACGTATCCGCCGTATTGCCATCAGTACCGGGGGTGGTGACGCTCCCGGACTCAACGCTGTCATCCGCGCGGTGACTATCGGTGCGCTCCGACGCGGCTGGGAAGTGGTCGGCATCCGGGAAGGTTACAACGGAATACTCATGCCCGAAGATTACCCGGATGGTGGACTGATCCCTCTCTCGCTCGAGTCGGTTCGTGGAATTACGCATCTTGGCGGCACCATACTCGGAACCACGAACAAGGGCGATCCTCTGGAGTTTCCGGTCCGGCAGAAGGACGGGAGTTACAAATTCGTTGATCGCAGTATGGAAATTGTCCGTGGCTGCAAAAAGCAGAAAATCGACGCAGTGATCGCTATCGGCGGAGATGGGTCTCTTATGATCGCCAATGCGCTCTATGAGAAAGGGCTGCGCATCATCGGTGTACCGAAAACCATTGACAATGATTTGAGCGAGACAGTCGCCACCTTCGGTTTTGATACTGCCGTTTCATTTGCAACGGAATGTCTTGACCGATTGCACTCAACGGCCGAAGCGCATCGGCGTATCATGGTCGTCGAGATGATGGGGCGCTATGCAGGCTGGATCGCACTGCATGCGGGTATTGCCGGCACGGCCGATGCGATATTGATCCCCGAAATTCCCTATGACATCGATATCATTGCCCGCAAAACCATCGAGCGCGTAGAACAGGGGAAACGGTTTTCCATTATCGCCGTGGCGGAGGGGGCGAAGCCGAAGGGCGGGACACGCAGTGTGGTTGAAAAAGAGATCGGTCGATCCGAGCGCCTCGGAGGAGTAGGTGAAACGATTGCAAAGCAACTGCAGAAAATCACCGGCCAGGAGTCGCGCTATGTCGTCCTCGGTCATCTGCAACGGGGCGGGACTCCGACCACATTCGATCGCCTGCTCTCACTGCGTTTCGGTGCCGCAGCGATCCGCGCTCTCGCAGAGGGGGAGAGTGGTATCATGGTTGCACTCGATCCGCCGACGGTACGTTATGTCCCGCTGAAAAAGGCCACGAGCCGAATGAAAGTCGTGTCGCTTGACAGTGATACGATGTTGACCGCCCGCGACCTCGGCATTTCATTCGGCGATTGAGCATTGTAGCCAAGGAGAAGATCATGAAGCGCACATCATGGATTTCGATCCGCACGTTCATACTGCTGCTCTGCGTGTTGCTCGTGGGTGTCTCCTGCAGAATCAAGGACGGCAATGAGATGACTGTCAACAGGTACAGACTTCTTCTGGACGGCACATGGCGCTTTCGCGTCGATGCAGAGAATCGCGGTGTGAAGAACAAGTGGTATCTCGGCGAACACACCGCCCGCTGGGACTCCATCGCCGCACCCGGGAACTGGGATATGCAGCGGGATTATCTGCATGCCGACGGTTTTACCTGGTATCTGAGACATTTCGATGCGGAAATCGATACCACCCACTCCTTCGCACTTCTGTTCGAGACTATCAGTGACGATGCGATGATCTGGCTCAACGGTGAAAGGATCGGAGAAGAGCGCAACTATGGACGGCGCCTGTATTTTGATATTACAGATATTCTGCGTGAACGCGGAAATGTCCTCGCCCTGCGCATCAGGAATCGATGGGGACCGGAAGGATTGATCGGGGCGGTGGAATTGCGAGCCTTTATCGACGACGAAGAGTTGTGGCGTAGCGAATATTATACGATGGCACCGGTGGAAAGCGCGGCCTGGGTCCGTGATGCCGTGATCTATCAGGTGTATCCACGCGCCTTCTCCGGGGAAGGGACGTTCGAGGCGGTGCAGCAGCGTCTGCCGGAACTCCGTGAGATGGGCGTGACGGTGCTTTGGCTGATGCCGATTCATCCGATAGGGGAAATCGGTAGAAAGGGCGGCGGCGGAAGTCCCTACGCCGTCCGTGATTACTATGCCGTCAACCCGGAATACGGGACACTCGACGATTTCAAATCGCTTGTCGCCGAGGCACATGTACATGGGATGCATTTGATTATCGACCTCGTCGCTCATCATACGGCGCGGGACAACCCGCTTGTCGACGAACATCCTGAGTGGTACATGCGTGATGAGGAAGGGCGTATCCTCGCACCGAATCCGGATTGGACCGATGGAGCGGATCTGAACTATGCGGAGCCTGGACTGCGAAGCTGGATGAAGGAAATGATGCTGTTCTGGGTGCGTGACATTGGAATTGACGGCTTCCGCTGTGATGTTGCTGAAATGGTACCGTACGATTTCTGGGTCGACGCCATTGCAGGGTTGCGAAAGGTCAAGCCCGTGCTCATGCTTGCGGAAGGTGATGATCCGAAGCTTCATATCGAGGCCTTCGATCTTACCTATGCCTGGAACACCTATGATGCGTTGTTACCGGTGATACAGGGCAAACTTCCCGCAGCGACACTCGGGCAATTGTTGCTCCGGGAACGCTTTAACTATCCCCGTAACGCATTGCGGCTGCGCTTTCTGACAAATCACGATAAGCACTTTTACGAAGCACCACCGCCGCTGCTGCTTGGGATCGAGCCGGCACGTGCCGCTGCCGTGTTTCTGCATATGCTCCCCGGTGTCCCCATGATTTACAACGGGCAGGAAGTGGGCAACATCAACGCGCTGAGTCTGTTCGAAAAGGACGGCATCGACTGGGAAAGCGACACTCTTGATGAGCGTGCCCTCTATACAGCGCTCAACGAGCTGCGGGCAGCAGAGAAGTCATTGCGTCGTGGCAGGTTGCGCGTCATCGACGTGCAGGGCAGCGACAGGGTCGTCGTCTTTACGCGTGGTATCGATGAAACCCGGCTCGTATGCACCGCAGTGAATTTCAGCGACGAGATGGTGATGGTCACTGCTGACCTGCCAGCCATCCTGGAAGGGGAAACACTCTTCTCGTCACCGTCCGCCGTGATTGATGTCGGTGCGGGACGCATTGCCCTCGAACCCTGGGGATACGTCATCGTCAAATAAACCGCCCGACCTATCGCCTCACCATCAATCGACATTCATACTGTAACATCCGTCAAAGACGAGTACCGCCGGTCCTTCGAGCAGCAGATCACGTGAAAAATATGCGGGTGCATCGTGCGGGGTGGGAGAGGTCGGGGTAAAATGGATACGCAGAATATCTCCTCCATGCGTACGAATATTCAGCGGAGGAGAAAGGCCGAAGCGGAGATGCGCCATCATTCCCGCTGCAAGTGTGCCGGTTCCGCAGGCTTCGGTTTCGGCCTCGACGCCTTTTTCGAATGTACGAATGCTCAGCACTCCCCCGGCATCCAATTCCACGATGTTGATATTGCACCCCCGGGGTGCGAAACGTTCGTGGTGGCGGAGTTCTGCGGCAATCCGGGTGAGGTCAATGCCTGCCAGCGTCGTCTGCAACTCCGCGGGAAGATCATCGGTGAAGAGCAGAAGATGGGGAGCCCCGTTGTCGATGTAGTCCGCCCTCATTGTACCGAGAGAATTCTCAAGCACGATGTCCCGTTCGATCTGCAATGGCGGCGGGAAGGAAAGACGGACCTGTGTTCCGTCCACCTCTGCGGCATAGGGTACCCCCAGGACTGTAAAGCGCATCGGGCTCGTGGCGATGCCGTTGACCAATGCGTAGAGTGCGGCGCAGCGTCCTCCGTTTCCGCACATACTCCCGACGGACCCGTCGGGATTGTAGAACGCCATCGAGAAGTCATGCGTCACGGCTTCATCGATAAAGATGGCGCCGTCTGCACCCGCACCGCGCCGCCGGTGGGAGATCCGTCGTGTGAAGCGGCGACGGGTGTCATCATCCAGTGTGGCACTGCGGTCATCGACGATGACGAAATCGTTTTGCGCTCCCTCGGCCTTCGTAAAGTGAATCGTACATGTCATGTTGTCAACATACGGGATTCCGGTTGAACATCATCGCCTTTCATCGATCCACACACAGCACGATTCCGTTGTGCGGTGATGCCGCCTCTGACGCTACCGATGTCACAGGATGTCGGTCGCCGGCAGGCCAGTGTCTCAGATGGACACACCGAGATCCGGAGCATCCTCCGGGGGGATGTATTCCGCGATCATGGGAAAGTCGAACAGGTGGCGCGAGACCGCGGCGCCGAGAAAGGCCTCGACCCAGCGGTAGATATCGTAGCGTTTTACCACCGCCCGCAAACGTCGCATGCGTTCACGCCGTTCGTCCTGATCCATCATGAACGCACGGTGCAGTGCGTCCGCGACTGCTTCGATGTCATAGGGATTGACCAGGAGCGCGTCCCGATGCAACTGTGCGACGGCACCAGCGAATTCACTGAGTATGAGTACGCCATTGTTTTCGATGTTGCAGGCGATGTATTCTTTGGCGACGAGGTTCATCCCGTCTTTGACGGGAGTGATCAGAGCGATCTCCGCAGTTCGGTAATACCCGAGCAATTCGCCTCGCGTCAGGTGGCGGAAAATATAGTGAATGGGAACCCAGCCGGAGAGCGTAAATTCGCCGTTGATCTCGCTGACGAGCCGCTCGATTTCCGTCTTGAGGTCATGATACTTTGGAATGTCAGCACGACTGGGGACGACGACCTGGACAAGCGTGATCTTTTCTCTGAGGGCGGGATAGCGTCGCAGCGCATTGCGATAGGCCTGGAGACGGTACGGTATCCCTTTCGTGTAATCGAGGCGGTCGATTCCGAGAATGATCTGGCGATCCGGCAACGCCTCGTGCAGATACCAGGCGGACTTGGCGACTTCCTCACTTTTCGCGCGTCGTTCGAACTCACCGAAGTCGATGCTGATGGGGAACACGCCGGCGCGTACTTCATTCCCCTCATGACGCATGATGTGAAATGCCCCTTCGGAACGAACGATGACATCGGGCAGAAGCATGCGCACGCACTGGACAAAATTTCGTTTGTCACGCATGGTCTGAAACCCGACCAGGTCGAAGGAAAGCAATGCGTGAAGAACCTGGAATCGCCATGGGAGTTTGATAAAGATATCCGGAGACGGAAATGGAATATGCAGGAAGAATCCCAGAGGATTGCGGACATCGAGTTCGCGCAGCGATGCCGCAGTGAGCATGAGATGATAATCATGAATCCAGATGAAATCATCTTCGTTGATCGTTTCCTTCGTCTTCAGTGCAAATTTATGATTGACCCGACGATATGCCTCCCAGTAAGAAGGATCGAAGTTGCAGTGCGACTGAAGGTCATGAAACAATGGCCAGAGTATTTCGTTGGCAAATCCGTAGTAGTAATCATCGAGGTCCCGGGGCGTCAGGGGAACTGCGCGGAGTGCGTATCCGGAAGCTACCGAGGAATCGCTCAACAGCTTGTCGACCGCCTGCTGCTCGCTCTCGGGGAGACCCGACCACCCGATCCAGATTCCGCCACGATCACGCAGGACAGGTGCGAGCGCCGTGACGAGTCCTCCTGATCCCGGACGGAATGTCAGTTCCTCCCCCGTACGTTCGAACACGACAGGGAGGCGATTGGAGACGATAATGAGTCGTCCGTGTGAAGATTGGGCATCGTCGTTCATGATGTCTCCTCCTGGTCTGTGATCTCGGCGGGTGGGCTTTTCTCCTCACCGGAAGCCTGCTTCCGCGCAGAGAAATAGTGTACTGTCTGTGTTGGAAAGGCGAAGTCGATGCCTTCTTCTTCGAATTTCCGGTAGACGGCAAGATTGACTCGCTGTTGAATATCCATGTAGACATTGTAGTCCGGGGCGAGGACATAGTAAACAAATTCGAAAATGAGAGAGGATGATCCGTATTCCTTGAAATGACCGCGGTCGAACCGGGCGATCTCTTCCGCTTCGATAATGTTGCGGATGATGTCCGGTATGCGGCAAACGGTGTCATAGGGTGTGCCATACACGACATCGAGTTTGAACGTGATTCTGCGTTCCTGCATGCGCTTGAAATTCCGGATTCGGCTTTTGAGCAAATCCGTATTGGAGAAGATGATCAGTTCGCCGCTCAGACTGCGAATCTGTGTTGTGCGCATACCGATTTTTTCGATCGTTCCCATGAACGTGTCGATGATGATAAAGTCACCGATGACGAAAGGTTTGTCCAGCGCGATCGAGATCGATGCGAACAATTCTCCGAGAATGCTCTGCGCAGCGAGGGCGACAGCAATACCACCGATACCGAGACTGGCGATCAGTGTTGTGATATTGAAGCCGAGATTGTCGAAGATGAGCAAAAAAATCAGCGACCAGAGCACGAGCCGGCTCATGAAACCCAGCACCCCCAGTGTGGTCTGCGACGAGGGATCCCCGAATTCCTGCAGGCGCATGCTTTTTTTGATCAGGTAGGCCATGATCTTGCTCCCAAGAAAGCCCAGCTGAATGAAGACGCTGATGAAGAGCAGCTGATCGAGCATGTGATGCACGCCCGTTTCAAGCAACAACCACTTGCTTCCGGCATAGAAACCCAGGACGAGGAGGAGGACCGGACTGATACTGTCAACCAGTTGGGCGATAAGATCATCAACGTCGGTGACGGTTCGCTCAGCGAGAGACTGCAAGTGGGAGGCGATCATGCGTTTGCTGAAGAGGAGGATCAGGAAAACAGCGGACATGATACCGACTGCGATCAGCCAGTCATAGAGAGGATTTGCGTAGAACATCGTATTGAAAACGCTCATTGAAGCTGATCCTTCCATGTGACAAGAAATTCCAGGAGTTCGCCGGGCGGTGTGAGCTGAATATCGGCAACTGTGTTGCGATGTTCGCTGCGGACGAGGACACGAAGTCCACGCTCACCAAGAGCGGCAAAGGCTTCCTCATCGGTAAGGTCGTCACCGAGATAGGCGGTGACAGGTAGCGTCTGGTACTCCGAGAGCAGGGTCTCAACGGCATAGGCCTTGCTGCGTCCCTCGGCGCGAAGTTCCAGTCCGCCGATAAATGGATGCAGTTCGAGCCGTGTCGATTCAGCCAGTTTCCTCCATCGCCTGATCGCTACCGCATGCAATGCCACCTGGTCAATTTGATCGAGACCACGCCAGTGGAGGGCGACGGATGCTGGTTTACGCTCGATACTGTCGTGTGGGACACTATCGGTGAGCCATTCCCACTCGCGTGCAAGTAATTCCGCCGTTTCGTTATCAAGATCCGGTAGAACATAGGTACCATCGGCATGCAGGCGCTCCCAGCCATGCGAGCCCCAGAGTTCGGGCATGGGATCAAGATCCAGGAGCGGAACGAGATCATCGACCGTGCGGCCACTGACGATCACCATTCTGCAGGTTTCCTCATGCAGCAGCTCCTCAAGGACAGACCGTAACTCCGGATATGGATGTGCGTTATCACGGTCACGTGTGAAGGGAGCGAGTGTCCCGTCATAGTCGAGCAGGAGCAGTGATTGCCTGCTTTCTCTCAGACGCAAAAAGAAATTCACGAGTGTGTTGTCATTATGCAGAATCCGCACGGTGGGGACACTCCGTCGTATGGTTCAGGACAGCATGATGCGGTCCGAGTTGTTTTTGGAAAGAATGACCATGAGCGTAAGGTACTCGCGCAGGTGCCGGGTGAGGAGAAAATGGTCGCGGACGAATTCCTGCGCTGTCTTTCCCATGTGTTCGAGAATGTCCCGATGATTGAGCAGGTAACGGATACGCAAGGCGGCACCTTCCGGTGTGGAGACCAGGAAGCCCGTATGGTGATTGATCACCTGCAGGCGAATACCGCCGGTGTTGCCGCCGATCACCGGCCTGCCTTTCCAGAGGGCTTCGGTGACCGTGAGCCCGAAGCCTTCTCGGGTGGACTTCTGCAGAACGATATCACTGACACGCTGCAGAGCGTTGATCTTGCGATGCGCATCGGCCGGAAGCAGCAGGATCTTTATGTCCGGATCACCATTCGCCGCCGCATAGACTTCATCGAGAACGGCTTCGCCTTCGGGGTCGTCACTGGCACCGCCTCCGGCGAGTACGAGTTGCAACCCGGGGATGAATCTCTTGGAAAGCTGATACGCGGCAACGACGCCGACCGGATCCTTGAAGCGATCATAACGGGAAATCTGGGTGACCAGTGGGCGATCCGGATCGATGTCGAATTCCGCATAGATACCGGAAATCTCTTCCTCGGGCAATGCGATGTTCTTGTCACTGAGGGGATCGATACTCGGCGGAATGATGTACTGTGGATGTGGTAGTGTCTGGGCGAAATCGGGAAGGGACCAGATACTGGCATCATACCCGGCAAGAAAAGGTCGCAGATACTTCCATACCGGACGATACGGGTGACTGACATCGATATGGCAGCGCCATATCCATTTCCCCTTGCGATCGGAAATATGTTCCAACAATGGTGCGGGCTGTGGATCGTGAATGAACACAAGGTCCGCGTCCTGCAACGCAGGTCGCAACAGGGTTGCATTTTCTCTGTTCGTCTCTTCAAAGTTCCGCAGCAGATTCGACGGGATGTTGACCGTATTCCCCTGCAACCCATTGTGAAAACTCTTGGTGCATTGATAGAAATCCGTATTGCCGCTAATGACTTCCCAATGTGTCTCGATCCCGAGCTCATTCATCAGTGGGATCAACTTGTTGAGAATTTCCGCTACGCCTCCTCCCATGCGCGTGGAATTTACATGAACGACTTTCCTGTTCTTCAACGGTGCGGCAAGTTGCCGCAACTGATCGATGACTTCGTGTCCTACAATATCGGCATAGGCGTGAAGACTTTCCATTACATGCCTCCCTTCGATTCCGTTTCATGGAAGTAGTGTTCGATTACGTCCGTGAGCTGATTGCGCAGCTCGCTGAGAGTAGAGAAATAGGGATCGACATCGGCCAGTCGTTCGATCAGCCCTACGTAGCGGTCGCCAAAACCCTCCAGCCAGTTTGAGAAATCGTCGCGTCCTTTCGGCGAACGCCGTCGTGCATCGATGAAGTGGTAAAAAATACTGCTTGTGGTGGTATGGGGAATCTCGTCACCGAGCCGCGCCGGATCCTCCAGGGAATGATGCCTGTCAAAGACGACAATCTGCGACCGGATGAAGGAAAATTTTTCATCCGGTTTTGACCATGGGACCATCTCCTGTTCATACAGTCGCGCCTCAATCACTTCGATGATCTCGGCACGGAGATCCTCAAGTGATTCGAACTCCGTGGGGTCTATGACGGCAAGCTGTTCGGCGGTGCTGTGATCACGCAGCGCGTGACGAACCCAGCCCGCGAAGTCGTTGTTGTATTCCGGTTCATCAAATTGCGGTTGCAGCCGTCCTCCCCAGAAATGATAGTAAATGCTGTCGGGTTGGACCTGCTGTATATGATCCCGCAACTCGCGCAGGGTCTGCGCGCGGCGACCGGTTGCTATGGCGGATAATGCGCAATCCTTAAAAGAAAATGGCATCACCTGGGTGGTGTTATTCATGGAGTCAGCTATCTGATGGTACAAACGTTCTCTCTATTAATAACAACGCCGGAGCGTAAATCAAAATTCCGACAGAAGAAAAGCGGTGAAGGGGGTAAAACCTTTGTATATTGCTTGGCGGAGGCGGATAGTGCCATTGGCGCACGGAGAAGCGTTCTGTTCCTCCGCTGCACATGTCCGCCCGCACATCAACCACAGTACCTGACTGCACCGTAGAGCGGTGATGCCTCCTGTCCCGAAGGTTCAGGAAGACCGATTGATCATTCAGCTTTCGCGCCGTTATTTATCGAATGGAGAATTCTCCCATGACAGATCGGCATTCATTGTTGCAGAAACAGCTGCAGAAAGTATTTGGTGACGCTGTCCCTGCTTCCCCGTCATTCGAGGACTTTCTCTCTCTGGTGGACGAATCCTACCGGGATTACGATGCGCAGACGCAAGACGTCACCGGAGAAACTGCCTCGGGAGGTGAGCCTGCCGGACAGGGCCAGGCGATCCCCGATGTGTATGAACAGCGGTTCCAGTACCTGATTGAGAATCTGCATGAAGCGATCACTGTCATCGACAGCGATGGGGCGATCCTGTACGAAACATCCGCGGCTGAGCGTATGAGCGGACACAGTACGAAGCAGCGGTTGGGGAAAAGCTTGTTTTCTTTTATTCATCCCGAAGATCAGGAGCGCGTACTCGAGCTCTCGAAGCGGGTGCTTTCACACCCCGGCCATCAGGAAAAGCTGGTATTCCGTCAGCGTCACGTCAATGGCAGATGGATGCAGCTCGAAGCAGTGGCGAAGAATTACCTGCATGTGCAATCGATCAATGGTATCGTCGTCACCACACGCGATATCGATGAGAAATACCGGAGAGATCAGCAGCTCAAGCAACTCGGTCAGGTGATGGAGTCCGTGAGCGATTTCGTCATCATCACGGATATGCGTGGATACATTCAGTATGTTAACAAGGCGGTGTTGCGTCGTTTCGGATATGAAGAGCCGGAAATCATCGGCCAGCGTTCCGGCATCTTTCTCTCACCGGGAAATCCGGCGAATCTTTCCCGCGATCTCTATAAGCAAACATTGGCGGGCGGCTGGAAGGGTGATGTGCTCAACATCACGAAGCATGGGAGTGAATTCTGGGTCTATCTGACTACCTCGTTATTGATGCAGGGGGGCCGTCCCTCAGGTCTGGTCTCTATTTCTCATGATATTTCCGACAGAAAGCGCGCTGAGCAGCGTCTGCTCGCGTTCAGCGAACAGCTCAAGCAGATTCACCGCTTGAGTGTGCAGCCCTTCGGGAATTACGATGAGCTGTTCGAAGACTATCTTCTTACGGGAGCGGAAATATTCAGTATGGAAACCGCTATCATAAGCCGGGTCACCGGCGATGAATACGAACTCTACAGAGTCCGTTCACAGCATGAGGAATTGAAAGCCGGTCGGTGCTTCCCGCTCTCTTACACGTACTGCAATCTGGTCATACACCGGAATGCGACGCTGACAATTCGTGATGCGGAAAACGATCCTGATTTTCAGGAGCACCCGGTGTTTCGTGACTGGCATGTCCGCTCTTTTATCGGTACCCCGATCCGCGTGAGAGGGGAAACATTCGGCACACTGAATTTTTCGTCACGGCAGGCCTTCCCCCGCGTATTTCGTGAGAGTGACAGAGAAATCATCGAATTACTCGCACGCGGGATCGGACATTATCTCGAGGAGCAGATGCTCGCCGACGAGCGGGAACGGTACGAGAAGGAACTGCTCGCCGCGAAGGAGGCGGCGGAGAGTGCCGACGGCGCGAAAAGTGATTTTCTTGCATCCATGAGTCATGAGATCCGCACACCAATGAACGGCGTGATCGGTATGACCGGCCTGTTGCTGGAAACATCGCTGACCTCTGAGCAATACGAGTATGTCGAGACGATTCGACAAAGCGGGGACGGATTGCTGAGCATCATCAATGATATTCTTGATTTCTCCAAGATCGAATCCGGGAAAATGGAACTGGAGCAGCAGCCGTTCGAATTGCGTGCTTGCATAGAGGAAGTGTTCGATCTGCTCACACCAAATATCGAGGACAAGAATCTGGAACTGCTGTATCTGATCGATGCAGATGTCCCTCCTGTGATTGTGGGGGATATAACACGTCTGCGTCAGATTCTCATCAACCTCGTCGCCAATGGAATCAAATTCACCGACAGAGGCGAGATTTTTATTACGGTTTCCATGACGGAACAGGAGGGGCAGAGACTGCAACTTCGTTTTGACGTGCGGGATACCGGCATCGGAATTCCCGCCGATAAAATGGATCGGCTCTTCCGCTCATTTACGCAGATAGATTCATCGACGACCAAAAAATACGGAGGGACGGGACTGGGCCTGGCTATCAGTTCACGCCTCGTGGCGATGATGGAAGGAAGAATCTGGGCGGAAAGTCGTCCAGGAGAGGGATCGACATTTTCCTTTACCATACAGGTGGAAGACACGGGCGGCAAGGATTCCCGTTCGATCGATGCCGGGCGAAGGGAGATAAGAGATCGTCGTGTGCTCGTTGTCGATGATAATAAGACCAATCGTCGCATTCTCAATCTGCAGTGCGTCGGCTGGGGAATGGATTGCCTGGCTGTCTCGTCGTCGGCGGAGGCCCTGCGAGTGCTCGACGACAAACCCCGTTACGATCTTCTGATCATCGACATGCTTATGCCGGAGATCGACGGTGTGGAGCTGGCGCGGACGATACAGAAGCGTTTCCCGTCCCTCCAGGTACCCATGATTCTGCTGACTTCCCTGAACAGAAATGACAGGCGGATTCCGAAGGGAGAGTTGTTTCAGGCCATTCTCACCAAGCCGGTCCGGCATATGCAGTTGCTGGATGTCATCATTTCTCTGTTGACCGATCACAAACGCGATGAGCGCAAGGAACGGCGCGAAGGTCCCGTCCTTGATCGCCACCTCGCAGAAAAGCTGCCCCTGCGCATGCTTATCGCCGAGGACAATCTCATCAATCAAAAACTTATCGTGCGTGTGTTACAGCAGCTTGGCTATCGTGCGGATGTCGCGGCAAACGGCCTCGAAGTGCTCGATGCACTCAGACGACAATCCTACGACATGATTTTTATGGACATCCAGATGCCGGAAATGGATGGTCTCGAAGCCGCGAAACATATTCGTGACGATATGCCGGTGGATCGACAACCTTTGATTATCGCGGTCACCGCCAATGTCACCAAGGAGGATCGTGCACGATGTCTCGATGCGGGCATGCAGGACTATATCACCAAACCTATTCGCCTTGACGTCGTACAGGAAACTATTCTCCGTCTCGGAAAGGGTTCCAAACGGGAACGCACTCCTGGAAGTGAGAAACAGGAAGGCGAGGTGCTTCTGAATCGCGAGACGATAGAAACACTGCATTCGTTGGCGGAGGGAGGACAAGAGAGTATTTTTGCCGAGATGCTCTCTATTCTCGAGGTGCAGACGCCGGATCTGATCGAACGGATGAGTGAAGCGGCGAAAGCGGGGGACCGGGAGTTGGCCCAACGCAGCGCACATACGTTGAAAGGTTCGGCGCTGAATCTCGGTGCGGAAAGCCTTGCGGAGATCTGTCAGCGCATGGAGAATGCTGCCGAACAGGAGGAGTTCACACGATTCCTGGAAATGGGGACGGAATTGAAGCGCGTCTACCAGCGGTCACTGCGCGCCCTGCATGAAGCCCGCCGCGAGTGACCGCCGGGAACAGTTGTCATGAATGATGGGAGACGCAACCATCCCGCGTGTTCTCAAGCCGCTGCTCACGCACCGACTGCAGGACATCGTCGATGGTCTCGATATCTGTGATCACGGCACGCAGGCCCGCGGCCGCGAAATCGTCGCGCAGACGCCGGCCCATCCCTCCGCCGATAATCAGGTCACAATCTCCCAATATATTCATGATGTTTTCATGGCTATGACCTCCGCCCTGCGCGTGGCCTCCGCCCTGCGCGTGACCGGCGCCCTGCGCGTTCACTGTGGTATGTTGGAGGGCATGTTGTGTAGCGCGATTCGGTTGCCATGAGCGTGTGAGTATTTTCTTATCGTCCATGGTGACAATCGTAAAGCCGAGACAGCGGCCGAAGTGTTGGGCGATGGTACGATCATCGTCCGATGCGATGGCAATTTTCATTTCTTTTTCTCCTGTTGTTTTTCCAGATAACGTCGATGATGTTCTCCGTGCTCGCGGAACATGCGTTTGCCGCATTCCGGGCAGTGTGCTTCTATGCAGGGTTTGGCCTGCTGATGAGGGATACGGAGATCACACGACGGGCATATGCAGAACCCACCCTTCCCCATGCGTTGGGTGCTGGTCATAATGTCGCCTCCACTGATGTCGAGAATGAGTCCTTCGATAAGCACCCGCGCTGTTTTCCCGCGAGCCGCTTCAAGGATGCGGCCGAAGGTCGCACGACTGACCCCCATGCGTTCCGCGGCCTGCTCCTGGTACAACCCCAGATAGTCGGCCAATCGCAGCGCCTCAAGCTCATCCAATGTCAGAATGACGGAAACAAGAGCGGAGGCAGGGACGGACGCCGGTTTGAATCGTGTCACCAGCGGGGTATGTTCAACGGCGCGACAGCGCCTCGGTCTTCCACGTCGGTTGCTCATGAGACAATAATAAGCATATGCTCACAATAAAACAATGACGTAATATGGAAGCACGCGGAAGTTGCGTACCCTGTCTATCGGATGATGTCCGGGATTTGTACTCAAAGTGTGAGATGCATAGATTATCCTCTTGCAATCACCGAGGAGTTGGAATGAAAACGATTGCGGTTATTGAAGATGATGTTATTGTACGCGAGACGATTGCCGAGCGGCTGACCGATGCCGGGTATGCCGTGGTTGTTGCCGAGAATGGTTTGTACGGCATAGAGCTGATTCGTGAGAAACAGCCGGATCTCGTGCTGTGTGATGTGATGATGCCGAACCTGGGTGGCTATGGGGTGCTGGAGTACGTGCGGAAGGATCCGGCAACGGAGCTGATCCCCTTTATCTTTCTGTCGGCGCTGGTGGACAGGAAGGATATGCGCAGAGGGATGCTCCTGGGTGCTGATGACTATCTGACCAAGCCGTTCACCAAAGAGGAGTTGCTCAATGCCGTGGATGTACGGCTGAAAAAGCGACAGTCCTTCGATCAGAAACTCCATGCGTCTCTCGACCAGTTTCGTGATTCACTGAGTCGTTCGCTGCCTCATGAATTTCTTACTCCGCTCAATTCCATTCTCGGAATCTCGAATCTCCTGCGGGATCACATGGGGGAATTCAACGCGGGGGAGGTCAAGGAGATGCTCGGTAATATTCAGATGTCCGGGCAACGCCTGCTCCGTCTGGTGCAGAATTATCTTCGTTTCGCTGAGCTTGAGTCTGTCCGTCAAGACGCGCCACGAAAGGAGGAAATGTTGACCGAGGAGCTGTCGTCGCCCACGGAATTGCTGCAGGCGACGGTACAGAGTGTTGCCTCGCGCGCAGGCCGGCGGAAGGATGTGGTCGTCCAGGCGGAGGATGCGGCATTGCGTATCAGTGAGCGGGATTTCGAGAAGATTATCGAGGAACTGACGGACAACGCCTGCAAGTTCAGTCTGGATGGAACCCGCATTGAAGTGCAGGGGACGGCCGCTGATGCCTTTTACGAAGTGTCGGTCATCGACAGAGGCCGTGGCATGTCGGAGCAGCAGATACAATCCATTGGCGCCTATACGCAGTTCGATCGCGGTCAGTTCGAACAAACGGGGGTAGGACTCGGACTCGCTATCGTCCATGCAGTAACGGAACTCTATGGCGGTGCGCTGCGCATCGAAAGCGAAGCAGGCAGATATACCGCTGTCTCGATATTGATCCCCCTCGCCGGATAGACCACCGGGGATCGCGCCAACTGCGGAAAGAGAGGTCAGGACTGCGCGTCGTACTTCTTTACCAAATCATACAATGTCGTCCGGCCAATGCCAAGTGCACGTGCCGATTCCGTCATGTTGCCGTCCAGCAGCTCCAGTGTGCGTCGAATCGCGGCTTCCCGAAGCCGTTCGAGCGGCAGGATCTCGTCCGGGCTCGCGAATAACTGCGCGGAAAGCTGCGTGTTGGTATCGCGGGATGCGCGAAGTGTCTGCGGAAGATCCTCGGGACGGATGACGTCGGTATCTGCAAGAAGCACGGCACGTTCAATAACGCTCTGTAACTCACGTACATTGCCCGGCCAGTCGTGCCGTTGCAGCAGCGCGAGCGTGTCGTCGCGGAACGAGAGATCGGGGCGCCCCTCCCGCTCTGCGAACAATGTGAGAAAATGTTCGGTGAGCAGTGACACTTCGGAAGGGCGGTCGCGCAGGGGGGGGAGTTTGATGGGAAACGTGCTCAGTCTGTAATAGAGATCCTCCCGGAAACTGCGTTCCGCGGCCATCGATGAGAGATCCCGGTTCGTTGCCGAAATAATGCGCACATCGGATGTACACGTCTCCAGTCCCCCGACACGTTCGAATTGTTTGGTCTGAAGAACACGTAACAGCTTTGCCTGCAATGACATATCGAGTTCGCCGATTTCGTCAAGAAATATTGTTCCGGTGTCGGCTGCCTCAAATTTCCCGATTTTTCGGTCTACTGCCCCTGTAAAGGCGCCACGTTCGTGTCCGAAAAGTTCGCTTTCGAGCAGATCCCGTGGAATAGCGGCGCAGTTGATGATGATAAAGGGCCGTTCTTTCCTGATACCGTTGAAGTGAATTGCCCGTGCGATCAGCTCCTTGCCCGTACCGCTTTCCCCTTCGATAAGAACTGTAATGTCGCTGTTGCGTGCCTTGTCGACGAGTTTGAGCACATTCTGCATCGCGCCGGAACTGGAAATGATATTGTCGAAACGCACAGAGCTTTCCAGCGTGTCCTGTAGCTGCCGTACCTGATTGCGCAGCCTGCTCATGTCCAGTGCATTGTTCAACGCGAAGCGCAGGCGCTTGAGATCCACCGGTTTGGTGAAATAATCCACGGCACCGGCCCGCATCAACTCCACGGCAATATCGATGTTGCCCTGTGCGGAAAGCATGATCACCGGAAGCTCGGCGGATTTCTCCCGCAGGCCTTTTAGCGTGTCGAGTCCGGAAATACCCGGCATCATGTGATCCATGAGCACGAGATCCGGCATTTGTTCGTCGAGCGCCCGGAGCAAGGATTCACCGTCAGCGAAAGTGCGCGCGTTGTATTCCCATGACTGCAGGGTGAACTCGAGCAGACGCCGCATCGATAAATCGTCATCGACGACGTAGATGAACCGTTGTATCATGAGCTTTGCGGAACAAGTGAGTGGATAAACGGATCCTCAATCTCCAGCCAAGATAAGAAATCATGTGACAACACAGCGAACCGCTGTCAAGTGGACTTCCTGCCACGATCGACAGCCCGGATGATCAGACGGTGATCACGGGAAAAGCATCGTCTCCTCACAAGGGAAATGACCAGCACACTGCCGAGCGCCGTTGACCCGACAAGCATGAGCATGACCATGATCTGATATTTCACAGCGACCAATGGATCGGACCCTGCAAGAATCTGCCCGGTCATCATGCCGGGAATGAACACCAGCCCGACACCCATCATGGAATTGATGCTCGGGATCATGCCCGCCCTGATGGCTTCGCGGAACATATCCGCCGAAGCTTGCCGGGAGTCGGCACCGAGACAGAGAAGCAACTCGACTTCCCCGCGACGGCGCAGCAGGTCATTGAACAGCCGATCGATGGAAATGGCGACGGCGTTCATGGAATTTCCGATCACCATTCCACCGATAGGCAGGAAGTATTCGGGACGATACCACGGACGGACTTCCACAATCACATCGACGACGACATAGCTGACCAACATGTAACTGAAGAGCATGCTGAAGAAGGTAGGAAAGAAAAAACGTATGGTGGTTGACCGCACACGCGCACGGATGATGCGTGATGCAAACAGAATCATGAGCGCATACATGCCAAGTATCACAGGCCAGTGACGGACTTCAAACACCCAGGTGAGTACCACGGTCAGCAGTGCGAGCTGGCTGACCGTCCGCAGCGTACCCCAGAGCAGATCGCGGCCCAGGCCGAGACGAAGGCGCAATGATGCGAAACCCGCGAGCAGGACGAACAGCAGCGAAAGAGCGAGCTGTGGGTACCCGATATCGAGTGCGCCGTTCATCCTTCCTCCTCAATACGTCCGTTGCGCAGATGGAGCCGGCGGAGATGTTGTCCGGGAACACCAATTTCCTGATGCGAGACGATGATGACAGTCAGACCGCGCGCTTCGCACTCCCGTGCGACGGCATGCATGAGCTGTTCGGCCGACGCAGCATCCAGGGAGGCAACGGGCTCATCGAGCAGCAGCACGGAAGGTTGCATCAGCAACAGCCGCAGCAACGCCAGGCGCTGCTGCTGACCGACGGAGAGCTCCGTGGCCGGCGCATCGAGTACGACATCATACAGGGCGAGCTCTTCCAGATGTCTTCGCAACATGTCGTCATCCGGAGGAGAAGCATCGTGGTAACGGAATGACAACAACAGGTTGTCGCGGATATTGCCGTCGGTCATCACCGGCATCTGCTGGAGATATGCCACACGGCGGCGATACTCCGGTGCCGCGATGTCCGTTGCTTCCCTGCCATCGAGGAGAATGTTTCCCGCAGAAAGAGCTTCCAGCCTTGCCAGAACACGGAGCAGAGTGGATTTTCCGCTACCGGATGGCCCGTGTATCAGCATCGTTTCACCATGGGATGCATGGAGGGAGAGGTCGTGGAGGACCGGAATGTCGTTGTATGCGAAAGAGATGTTTTCAGTCCGCAGCATCTGTTGCCGTCTTTGTGAGTCCCTGTGGTTTACCGACGATTTTCCCGTAGATTATGAAGAGAAACATACGACGGCAACATGTTATTATCCAGTCATGGCCCGCAAACTATTTCTTTTCATCAGTATCCTGTCTGTCATCATTCTCGGTGTCGCAATTTTCCTTCCCGGGACACGTGGCATCGATTACATTCCTCCACCGGAGAATCCACCGGACGTCCAGCTCGAAACCTTCATGACGGATAACATGGATTATGGTCTTCGCTTCTCCCGTCTCCTGGCCGAGCGACGTATCGAGAAAGCACGCCGTTTCGCGGCGGAAGACCCCACACTCGCGTCCCGTGCACATGAAGTCATAGATTCATTGCAGGCCCGACTGGAACGCGAGGCCAAAATGTAGGAGGCCGCTCGCTCGGCGGCGCGGGGGCATTTCACACAGGGACATTCCACCGCTACGTCCACAAGCGTGTGCACTTCGCGATTGACAGCGCAGGACAGGGGTGGATTGCGGAGCGGGATTCAAACAGCCAGCTTGTCCATCAGCCAGCTTCGCAGCCCACTCATCGCGATGCGCTCCTGTTGCATGCTGTCGCGATCACGAACGGTGACTGTCTGGTCTTCCAGCGTCTGTGAATCGATGGTGATGCAATACGGTGTGCCGATTTCATCCTGCCGGCGGTAACGTCGGCCGACGGATCCGGAATCGTCGTAGAACAGTTTGAAATCACGTTGCAGATCATGGTAGAGTTTCTGGCCGATGTCGTCCATGCCATCGCGATTGACAAGGGGGAGGATTGCGGCCTTGAACGGTGCCAGTTTCGGGTGGAAGCGCAACACGGTGCGCGTTTCTTTCTCGAGCTCCTCTTCTTCATAGGCATCGACGAGAAAGGCCATGAGCGAGCGGCTTGTTCCTCCCGAGGTTTCGACCACGAAGGGAATGAATTTCTCCTGTTTTTCCTGATCGAAATACTCCAGACTTTTCCCTGAGTACTCCATGTGACGGGTCAGGTCGAAATTTGTCCGGTTGTGTATCCCTTCGATTTCTCCCCAGCCGAAGGGGAAGGCGTATTCAATGTCCACGGCGTCCTTGGCGTAATGCGCGAGTTTGTCAGGGGCATGGGGGTGCATGCGCAGGTTCTCCCGCTTCATGCCCAGATCGATGAACCACTGCAACCGGAGATCTTTCCACGTGTCGAACCATTCGATGTCCCGGCCTGGATGCACAAAAAACTGCATTTCCATCTGTTCGAATTCACGGGTGCGGAAGAGAAAATTCTTCGTGTTGATTTCATTGCGAAAGGCCTTGCCGATCTGGGCGATGCCGAAGGGCAGTTTCCGGCGTGACGCCTGCATGACATTAGCGAAGTTGACGAAAATACCCTGGGCGGTTTCCGGACGGAGATAGACGACCGAACCACTGTCTTCCACCGGTCCGACGAAAGTCTTGAACATGAGGTTGAATTTCCGTGGCACGGTGAACGTACCCGCGTTGCCGCAGGAAGGACAGACGAGGAGCTCTTTTTCATTCATGGCGATGAATACCGTGGGATCACCGACAAGGGCGTCGCCTGCAACTTCCGTCTGCTGTTCCCGGGGCAGCGCGGTGAATGCTTCGGCATTCCAGCCAGATTCCGTCAGCAGATCACGATAGGCGTCGGCGACTTTCTTTCTGCGCTTCTCGTTATAGGATTCGAACAGCACATCGAGGCGATAGCGGCTTTTGCATTGCCTGCAATCCACCATCGGGTCGGTGAAATTCTCCACATGGCCCGAGGCCTCCCACACGCGGGGGTGCATGAGAATAGACGCATCGAGGCCTTCGATGTCATCGCGGTAGGTCATCGCGCGCCACCAGGCATCCTTGATGTTCCGCAACAGCTCCACACCGAGCGGACCATAGTCCCAGCAGCCGTTCAGGCCACTGTAGATTTCCGAAGACTGGAAGACGAAGCCCCTGCGCTTTGCGAGGGAAACTATTTTTTCAAGTGTGTTCTGCTGATTCTTTGCCATGAGGATGTTACCGTTTTGCAAAATGGTGTATCACTGCAGTTTACGAAATTCCATGGCTGCAGGAAAACAATGCGAGGTGTGAGAAACCACCCGCCTTCGTTGCGCTTCAACGGGGCAAGCGACGGACAGGAATGTTCGCCCTCCGTCAGTCGAGGAAAATTCTCTGTGCTCGCTGTGAACTCTGTGGTGCCTTTCAGTAATTTCAGCGTTCGAAATCGAGCAGGCCCGATTCCGTGTCGATACCGTAGCCCGAAAGCCCGAGGTCACGATCATCCTGCTGTGTCCAGGATTCGCTGTTTCGTGCGACGGAATGCTGGTATTCGTCGTCCCCGCCGATGTCGAAGAACAGCCCGGTGGTCGGACCGTACAGTGCCCACTCGCCGCCACGCCGTGACATGGCGTAGCCGAACGCATTGCCCACAGGTTCGTATCGGTCGTTGCCACGGATATTTGCGAAGAGACCGAAGGAGTTGTTCAGCGCACTGCCGAGACTGCCCGCACGTTCGTCTGCATTGGACATGGTATAGACATCGTCACCGTCGAGATCTATATAGAATGCAGCCGAGCCGTCATGCCCGGTTCCGAAACCCAGTGTCATCACGAGGTCGGAGCTATCATTGCCCGCCTTCTCAAGCACGATACCAATACCGAAATGTGCCGCGGCCCCGAGATTGAAAAACACGCCGCGATAGACATCATCCCCGGTTTCATCACTGAGAATCCCGTAGCCGTACCAATAGGAACTTCCCTGTGCGAACGTCCCGGCCGAATAGACATCGTCACCGGCGAGATCGTGGAGAATACCGATGCCGCCGGACATATTGTGTCCGTCGGTATGATCGCCGCGTCGCCCTCCGCCGAAGCCCTGTGCGTTGCTCTCGTTATGATTTGGCGTCTGGTCGCCGACATGAATCAGGTCCGTATCGTCAGCAATGTAGTGGTCATCGCCCGCAGCGTCGACCAGCAGGCCGATACCGCGCGAAAAACCATAACCCTGTGCATAATACACGGTGTGATAGCGATCGTCTCCGGAATTGTCATAGAGAATGCCGATGCCGTACATTCCGGCGCCCTGGCTGAATCCCTCACTCCTGTATGTGTCTTTCCCGTGTTCATCATAGAGCAATCCTACGCCGAAACGGCCGCAGCCCTGGCCGAAGGTACTGGTCTCATAGCGGTCGTCACCATCGAGATCGAGAAGCATACCGATACCGAGAACGCCGGCAGCCTGCGAGGGCATGTTCGTATTATCGCAGCGATAGTAGTCGTCACCTTCAACGTCTATCAGTAGCGAAACAGGCAGATCGGGCGAGGAGGCGGCCACGGCCCCAAGGTAGGTGTCGTCGCCTCCGAAGTCGATCAACAGAGCGCAATCGTGGGCGGCATGCAGGTTGTCACTGGTTCCGCGCAACATGATGCGTCCTATGGGCGTCGGAATATCGCAGTTGTAATCCCCGGCCAGATGACGCAAGGTCGGCAACTCTTTTTCCACCGCCTGTGCGAGTAACATTGCGCCCCAGGCAGCGGATTGTCCGTCGAAGGCCAGTGCGGCATCGTAGACAATCTGG